>NZ_JAXMNS010000063.1:0-11879 GCF_034670285.1 Nocardioides sp.
GCTCGTCCCCGACGACGGCGCCGTCGCGATCGGGGAGTCGATCGAGAGCCAGCTGCCGCTGTTGCTCGACGCCGGCGTCGACGCCCGACGGATCGACGCCGCCGAGCTGGCTGCACGAGTGCCGCTGCTGGCCGACTTCGACGGCCCGGCCATGCTCGACGTCCGTGGCGGCTCGATCCGTACGACGGCCGCCGTCGACGCCCTCACCGGCGCGCTCGGAGACCGCCTCGTCGCCGACGAGGTGCTCTCGGTGCGCCCGACCTCGGACGGCGTCGAGGTGCGCAGCGGAGGACGCACCGACCACTACCGCCGCGTCGTGGTGTGCGCCGGTCGCGGCACGGCGGCCCTGGCCCGCACGATGGGGCTCTCGCTCCCGGTGGAGCAGGCGGCGCACGTGCGGCTGACCTTCGCCGTCCGCGGCACGCCTCCGCAGACCCTGTCCACCCTGCAGGACTCCAGCGGTGTCTTCGGCGAGACCGGCGTGTACGCCGCCGCGGCGCCTGACAACGCGTCGTACGGCGTCGGGCTGAGCCAGACGACGGGCGCTCGCGACGACGGCAGTCTCACCGCCGAGGCCGGCCTTGAAGAGCTGGCGAGCCGAGCGGCCGACTACGTGCGCCGCGCTCTGCCCGGACTCGACCCCGACCCCGTGGACGTCAGGCACTGCTGGGTGACTCCGCTGCCCTGGGGCGACGACGGCCTGGGCGTGTGGGAAGCGGACGGCGTGCTCTTCCCCGTCGGCCACAACCTCTACAAGCAGGCGCCCGGGCTGGGACGGCGCCTGGCCGCTGCCGTGGACGGTGAACCGCTCGACGACGACCTGCGGCCGGAGAGCCGTCTCGGCGCCGGTTGAGCGCAGCCTGCGCTCAGGGGCCCTGCGGCTCGTCGAGGCACTCCACCACGAACCCGTCCTCCACGACGCACTGGAAGGGCGCAGCGCCGGGGGAGATGAAGAAGATCCCGTTCTCGTCGGGACCGCTGAACGTGTAGTCGCCGGCACCGTCGTAGGGGTCGAAGAACGCCACCGGCTGTTCCAGGGCGACCGCCTCAGCCGCCGTCCGGTCGCCGTCCACGATGGCGTCGAAGAATGCCCGCGCTGCCTCGGCGTTGCTGAGCGGCTCGTCGCCCTGCGGCTCGTCCTCGCAGCCCTGCACGACCCCGCCGCTGACGAGGCACTGGAAGGGCGCGGCGCCGGGGGAGATGAAGAAGATCCCGTCGTCGTCGGGGCCGCTGAGGGTGTAGTCGCCGGCACCGTCGTAGGGGTCGAAGAACGCGACCGCTTCGTCGGTGGCAACCGCTTCGGCGGCCGTGCGATCTCCTTGTACGACGGCGTCGAAGAACGCCCGCGCGGCCCCGGCGTCATCGACGGTGACCGGTGTCGTCGTCACCGTCTCGGTGACCGTGACCGTCGCGGTGGGCGCGACCGGGTCGTCGGAGCCGTCAGGGTCGGCCGAGTCGTCCGCGGAGCACCCGCCGACCAGCAGGACCGCGGAGCCGAGCGCGGCGGCGAGACGGGCGGGGCCAGGAGCGGGAGTGCGCGTCATGCCTCACGACGCTACGCCGCTCGGGACCGAAGCGAGGCGATATCGAACGGGCTCGACGAAGAGCGGCTCCCTTCGCGATCTCCTGCTTGACTGAGCCCCGTCGCGCCGGCGACGACACAGCGAGGGAGACGCGATGAATGACTCGGCACTGATCAGCATCGGCCTACCGATCGCGCTCGCGATCATCATGTTCGGCCTCGGGCTCTCGCTCACCCCTGCCGACTTCCGACGCGTGGCCCGGACGCCGCGCGCGGTCGCCACCGCCCTGGTGCTGCAGGTGCTGGTGCTTCCGGTCATCGCCTTCGGGCTCGTCCTGGCCTTCGACCTCGAGCCGCTCCTGGCCGTTGGGGTCATGCTCCTGGCCGCCTCGCCCGGTGGCACGACCGCCAACCTGTTCAGCCACCTCTTCCGAGGCGACGTCGCCCTCAACGTCTCGCTCACCGCAATCAACTCGGTGCTCGCCGCCTTCACCATCCCGCTGATCACCAACGTCGCGATCACCTACTTCGACGCCGAGGGCGAGCTCGGCCTCCAGGTCGGCAAGGTGCTGCAGGTGATGGCGATCGTGATCGTGCCGGTGGTCATCGGGATGGTGGTGCGCGACCGCTCGGAGGCCTTCGCTGCCCGGGCCGACCGCCCGGTTCGCGTGTTCTCGATCGTGGTGCTGGTCGTCGTCGCGGTCGGCGCGCTCCTGGGGGAGCGCGACAACATCGGCGGCTACATCCAGCAGGTCGGCCTCGTGACCGGACTCTTCTGCTTCCTCAGCCTCTCCCTGGGCTACGCGGGCGCCCGGGTGATGCGCCTCGACGAGCCGCAGGCCATCGCCAGCTCGATGGAGGTCGGCATCCACAACACCACCATCGCGCTCACCATCGCGCTGAGCGTGCTCGACAGCACCGAGGTCGCCATCCCGGCGGCCGTCTACTCGGTCCTGATGTACGTCCTGGCCACCGCGTTCGGCTTCCTGATCACCCGCCGTCGTACGCCGTCCCGTGTGGCGCGGTGAGTGGCCGCTCGTGCCCGTCAGCGAGGAGCCGGCGCCGGTTCCTGCGCGGTTCGCCAGGTGTGATGACTAGGCGCGCGATTCGTCGTCCGAACCGACGACCCCGCCGCCGCTGACGACCCAGTTGGTCTCCTGGTCCATCGCCGGGGGAGCTTCGTCCGGGAGCGGACTCGGCGTGCCGAGGGCTCCGCCTCGGCCGGATCCGGCGCCAGGGGAGGGGCTGGCACTCACAAGCTTCTTCCACCACTTCATCGCGGCTCCTGTCGTCGGTCTGCTGATTTCGACCACTGATTCTACGGACCTGCTGATGGGGACCTCGGCGTGTCTGAAATTCAGTGGCGGCGCTCACAGCAGCACTGTCGGTGGTCACCCCTAACGTCAGACCTGTTGGACATGAGACAGGGGTTGAGGATGAGCGAGAGCACCAAGCTGGACGTCGCCACTCAGGCGGCGTGGGTCGGGTTCCGAGGCCGGCTGGCCGACCACATCGCAGGCATGCCGCACGACGACGTCTTGCTCGTCGCGCCCAGCCATGCGCGTGACCGCGCCCGCCAGGAGCGTTCCATCGAGGTGATCTGTGGCGAGGAGGTCTACGTCGAGACGGTGGGCCGTCCGTCCGACGCTCCCGGCTTCGAAGCCCTCGGGTGGGAGGACTGGGACGAGGCGGGCTGGCTGCAGACCTTTGACCAGCGCTTCGCCGACCAGGCCGCAGACGTCGTGGTCCGAACGCTGCGCGAAGTCTTCGGTGTGCTCCACCCGAGCTTCCTCGACGCCGAGGGGCTGGAGCTCGACGCTCAGTCGCCAGCCGAGCCCTCCGAGCCCTCCGAGACCGTCGCGGTGGTGGAGTCGCCGGAGGAACCCGTCGACCTCGAGGGCGTCCCCGCGTCGCCGACCCACCTGCGTCAGATGGTCGAGGCCGTGATGACCGACCTCTTCCCCGACATCGAGCCCGACGGGGACGGTGACCTGCCCGTGGTCTCCGGCGGCAGCGTGCTCTTCGTCCGGGTCCTGGAGTCGCGTCCGTGCATCGAGCTGTACGCCGAGATCGTGCTCAGTCCGGAGCGACTCGACCGGCTCGCCCAGGAGCTGGTGCTGCTCAACGAGGCGCACCCGTTGTGGAAGTTCGCGCTGCGCGACGCCCACGTGGTGATGACCCACGAGATGATGGCGCTGCCGTTCACGGCCCTCGGACTGCGGGCCCTGGTCATGCGCTTCTCCGAGGAGGTCGACCAGGTCGCCCGCGACCTCGTGGCCCGGGTGGGGGGCCACCTCTTCGCCGAGTCGCCGCCGGTCGAGGACGAGCGCGACGTCGTCCTCACCGGACTGCTCGAGCTGCTTCACCTCGATCGGGTGCGGCCCTCGACGGTGGCCGGACTCTTCGACGACGACCGCCTCGAGATCATCCGTCAGATCGTGCGGATCCGCAGCGGCCGACAGTCGTGCGGCGACCTCCCCGAGGAGCGCGTGCTCACCGCGCTGCGCCAGGCGCTGCGGCTGGTGTCCGACGGCCCGCAGCCGGCACGGCCGATGTCGTCCGCGCCGCGACGCTCCGTGCAGGAGCCGCTCCTGGAGGAGCTGCCCGACCAGGAGTCGTTGGACCTCGGCTGGTCAGCCTAGCGGCGGCGGACGCCGCCGTAGATGCCGCGGCGCACGATCCACGGCTGCAGCACCGAGGTGATCGTCCAGGCGGGGAAGCGGAAGGCGCGACCGTTGGCTGCGAAGACCTCGAGGCCGTCGGGCTGCACCCCCAGCACCGACCCCCAGCGCCGTCGCGGCGGCTCGTAGGAGCGCAACCGGCGGCCGGCGAGCGAGGCGCGGATGTTGCGGGCGATCAGCTTGTCGGCGCGGTTGCGTGCCGAGCTGCGCAACGGGTCGGTGGCGGCCACGTCACCGACGGCCCACACGCCAGGAGCGCCCGGCACCCTCAGCTGCGGGTCGACCCGCACGAAGCCGTGCTCGTCCAGCAGCTCGTCGGGCAGCCAACCGGTGTTGGGGCGTACCTTGCCGATCGCCCAGAGCACGGCGTCGGCCCTGGCCTCGGGCTGACCGGTGCTCCACGCGACCGGAGCATCAGTGATCGCGTCGCACGCGAACCCGTCCGGCACGATGGCGCGATGACCGGCGTGCAGCTCGACCCCGGCCTCGGCCAGGCGCCGCTCCACCCGGCGCCACACGCGGTGGTGGTGGGTCGGCAGCGCTCGCTCGCCGGGGAAGTAGAGGCCCACCGTCGACTCCGGCCAGGCCTGAGCCAGGTTGAGCGCGCTGCTCACCGCTGCGGCGCCACCCCCGACCACCGCGATCGACCGAGCCCGGCCGAGCTGGTCGTGGGCCGCGGCGAGCTCGTCGCCGACCTCGTCGGGGGAGCGCAGGTCGGGGCGGCGCCAGAAGCCGTTGGTCACGCCGGTCGCGACGACCAGCACGTCGTACGACTCGGTGCGAACCGAACCATCGGCCCCGGTGAACGACACGGTGCGCGCCGCGACGTCGAGGCCGGTCAGGCTGGCGTGGACGCGCCGCACCCGATCGAGCCCTCGGAAGCGGTCGAGCGAGATCCAGTAGTCGCGCGCCCACTCGTCGGGGCGCGCCAGGCGCGTGCCGAGCTCCTGGCCGCTGACCAGTGCCTGCTGCGACGACACCCCGACGACCTCGCCGACCGCCGACGAGCGCGCCAGGTGCACCGCCGCCAGCAGTCCGCTGTCGCCGAGCCCGGCCACGACGACCCGGGGCTTGCTCGCTCGAGGGCTCACGACCGAGGAGGCCTCGGGACGAGCATCGGCACCCGGTCGATCACGTCCTGGTACTGCGGGCGCCGCGCGAGGCTGCGCTGCTCCATCATCGGGATGCTGGCACCGAGGAACATCGCCAGCATCGCGAGCACGCCGACGAAGATCCACCACCACTCGCCCGGGGCTGCCGCGAGCCCGAAGAGAGCGACCGAGATCCAGAACGCGAGCTCGCCGAAGTAGTTGGGGTGGCGCGACCAGCCCCACAGGCCACGGTCCATCACCTGGCCGGGCTGACGCTCGCGCACGAAGCGGTGCATCTGCACGTCGGCCACCAGCTCGAGCGCCACCGCGCCGAGGCCGACGAGGAACGCGACGACGTCGAGCACACCGAGGTCGCGACCCGAGCGGGTGGCGACGACATACATCGGCAGGCAGCCCAGGAACACCTGGAGCGTGGGAATCAGGTGGATGGCGAAGAGGTCCACCACCGCGTCGAAGCGGCCGGCGCGCTCGCGCAGCAGCGGGTAGCGCCAGTCCTCGTGGTGCAGCCCCGGCCAGGCGTAGGCCCAGTTGGCGGTCAGCCGCACCGCCCACAGCAGCACCACCACCATCAACAACCAGGCGCGTGCGCCCTCGACCCCGTCGCTCTGGAGCCACCAGTAGGCCAGCAGCAGCGGCGGTACGACGCTCCAGTAGGCGTCGTAGAAGCTGGAGTTCCCGTGCGCCCTGCTGAAGCCGAAGATGACCAGCGTCGCGAGGAGGTCGGCGATCAGCACGTCGAGCCAGAGCGCGTCGGTCGAAGGTCCGAGGGCGAGCCACAGTGCCGCCACCGCGAGAGCGACGGCGTAGGCCAGTGCGACGCGGACGAGGGAGGCGTTCTTGGACAGGGACGTGGTCGTGGTCACAGTCCGACCGTAGCGATCTGACGGCGCGATGGGAGCGGTCCTTAAATATGGACTGGACTAGGCAGTTGAAACCTGCAGTGCATCGAGGTCTCCGCATCGGGTACGGACTGATCGGAGGGATACACATGACGACTGATCAGCTGGCTCCAGCCATGCGCCACACCAACGTCCTCAACCTGTTCGGCACGACCGACCAGGCTGACCAGACCGACGAGCCCGGAGACGTGCTCGCCCGGTTGTCGCGTCGTTGGCGCGTCCTGGACGGCGTCGCGTGGCCCACGCGCGCCGGCTCCACGATCGACCACGTCGTCGTCGGTCCGGCTGGCCTGGTCGCGATCGTGAAGGGTGACTCCCCGGCAGCAGCTCTCAGCGCGGCAGCGGCCCTCTCAAGGCTGGTGCCCGGTCTTCCCCACTCCTACGTGCACGCGGTGCACGTGGTCGAGGACGTCGACGCGGCCACGGTCGACTTCGAAGGCGTGAGGCGTTGCGAGGAGGCCGACCTCCCGGCCGTCATCAATTCGCTTCCCAAGGTCCTCCAGGGCGAGGAAGCCGTAGGTGTCCTCGGCGTCCTCTACGTCGGACTCGAACGCGCCGAGCAGGCCGAGAAGGCCAAGCAGGCCGCCCTGGCCGAAGCCGCTCGCGCCGAGGAGGCTGCCGCGGCCGGCGTCACCAACGTGGTCGTGCCGGCGCACCGTCGTCCCCGCTCGTGGCTCGGAGCGCGCTCGGTCACCAACCTCGGCTGAGGCCACCAGTACCACTTCTTGCAGTCGATTCACGCTCCCATCCACAGGCTGCGAATCGCGGGTTTTAGCCACGCCCTTGCGCGGCGACGGTGTGGGGCATGCGCCTTCTCCCTAATCGCCCACGTCCCTCGTCCCGCTCGCCCCACCGCCGGGTCCTTTCGGCTGTCACAGCTCTCGTGCTGCTGCTGGCCGCCCTCGTGCTCGTCGTCGCCCCGCCCGGCGGTCCGCCGCCCGCGGCCGCCGCGACCAGGGTTGCCAAGGACGACTGCCGAGGCGTCGATCCCAACCTCGTCAACGGCGTCTGCCTGCGCTACCCGACCGCCCGCGGCACCGCCCTCACCTGGATCGGCACCTATCGTGCGCCCGACGGTCGGATCTTCTTCTGCATCGACTACCTCTACGACTCCCGGCTCCCGGCGAAGGCCGATCGGATCTCGACCGAACGCCTGGTCAACCAGCTAGGTGAGCGCGTGGGACCCGACGAGGTGGCGGCCCTCAACTACGTGATCTCCACCTGGGCCGGCCGAGGCTCCACCGGCAGCGACGAGCGCGACGCCGCCATCGCTCTGATCGTGCGCGAGGTGATGAGCGACGGGACCCGCCCGGGCGGCCTCGTGGTCTATCCCGAGGGGCTCGAGGTGGGGGAGCGCGTGCGCCCACCGGTCGGCGGTCTCGGCGGTCAGGTCCTCGACCTGGCCCGGACGATCTGGCGCGAGGCGTCGCGCTCGTACGGGCCGTGGACGGTGAGCCTGAAGCGCACCTCGGGTGGTCCGATGCGACTCGGGCGCACCCGCGCCTACCGGGTGAAGGTCATGAGCGCGGCGGGGCACCAGGTGCACGGCGCGAGGGTGCGACTGCGGTGCCGCGGGCCGATCGAGTGCCCTCGCTCGATCACCACCGCGCCCGGCGCGCGGCTGAAGGTGCGCCCCGATGACACCGGTCGCTACCGGATCCGGGCCCGGGTCTCGGGTCCCGACTCCGACGGACTCCTCTACCGCCAGCGGTCCTGGCGCACCCACGGTGGGGCCACGGCACGGGCCGTCGGCGTCCAGCGGGGCTGGATCGCCCAGGACAACCGCGCCAAGGCCGTGGCCACGGAGCGCACCACGATCAAGAAGGCGCTGCCGCAGGTGACCACGGTCACCTCGGACCCGGTGGTCGAGCCCGGCGCCGAGATCCACGACGTCGTGACGGTGTCGGGTCTGCCGGAGGGCTACGACCGCACGGTCGTCGCGACGCTCCACGGTCCGTTCGACCTGTGGCCGGGTGCCACCGACTGCACCGACGAGACCAGGGTCGGGCGGGTGACGTTCGACGTCGACCGCAACGGCACGTTCACCACGCCAGCGGTCGTCGTGGACGAGGTGGGCTACTACACGTGGGTTCAGCACTTCCGTGGTGATCGCTACACCGAGCCGCTCACCACGCGCTGCGGGATCGTGGAGGAGACGACGGTCGTCGAGCCGTTGAGGCCCGACGTGAGCACCGAGGCGTCGCTGCGACGGGGCGAGGTGGGCGACGTCGTGCACGACCGGATCGAGATCACCGGCTTGGAAGACACCGTCACCGACCTGGTCTGGAAGCTGCACGGACCACGACGCGAGGTGGACGGGTCGTGCCGTGAGGTTCGCTGGGTGGGCGCACCGATCGCCGACCGGGGGACCCTGCCGGTCGCCGGCGACGGCACCTATCGCACGCCGGACACCACCTTGGCGGCTGCCGGTTGCCACACCTACTCCGTGACGGTCAGGCCGACTGCTGTGAGCACCGAGGCCGTGAGCCCGCCGGGGCTCGTGCTCGAGACCGTGCGCGTACGACGTCGTACGCCGGTCGTGACCACCGTCGTCTCCGACCAGCGGGCCGTGGTCGGCGATCGCCTTCGCGACACCGTGCGGCTGCGCGGCCTCCGCTCGGACGATCGCGTGGAGGTGCGCTGGTGGCTGCACGGGCCGATCGCGCCGCGTGGGGCGTCGTGTCGTCGACTCGACTGGAGTGACGCCCCGGTCGCCGATCGAGGTGAGCTCGCGGCGCAGGGCAACGGTCGCTACCGCACCCGTTGGTCCCGGGTGACGACCGCCGGTTGCTACACCTACTCCGAGCAGGTGCCCGGCACGCCGGCGACCGAGCCGACGCGCACGCCTCCGGGGCTGGTCAGCGAGACGTCCTTGGTGACCCGGCCCGTGCTCCCGGTCGTGCCGGAGATCCCGTCCGGCTTCGCCATTTCGACCGCGGACCTCGACCGCCCTGCACGTCACGCTGTCCCGCGCCATCTCGACGAGCGCTACGTCGCTCCGAAGAGCCCCGCGCTGCGTGGGCGCACCACGACGGGAGCGAGTCTCAGCATCCCCCGGGTCGGGATCCGCGCCGGGATCAGCAACGTCGGGCTCGACGGCGACACGATGGCCGTCCCCAACGACACCGATCGGGTCGGCTGGCTCTCCTCGACGGCGGCGCCCGATGACCGCACCGGCTCGAGCGTGATCTCCGGCCACGTCTCCGACCGTCGCGACCGTCCGGGAGCCCTGTGGCGGCTGCGCGACGTGCGGGTCGGCGACGACGTCCGGTGGACCGACGCATCGGGGGAGACCCACCGCTTCGTCGTACGACGGGTGCAACGGTTCGCGCGCGCCCAGGGCGTGCCGGCGCGACTGCTGCGCACCACCGGACGGCACGTGCTGCACCTGGTCACCTGCACCAACCGCCAGCGGAACTCGAGCGGCTTCCACTACGCCGACAACCTGGTCGTGACCGCGGAGGAGGTACATCAGTGACTGCACTACGAAGTGCATGCATAACGCAAGCATGGCCTCGATCACCATCCGAGACGTCCCCGACGAGACGCGCGATCTCCTTGCTGCACGAGCGCGGAGGGGCAGGGCAGTCGATGCAGCAGTTCTTGCTGCGTGAGCTGGTCGTGCTCGGGGAGTCCGAAGCGCAGGAGGAGTGGTTCGACCGTCTCCGTGATGTCGTGGTGCGGCGCGGCACAGCCCTCTCGACCGCTCAGATCCTCGACGCCGTGCACGGCGAGCGCCGGTGACCTGTGTCGTCGATGCATCGGTGGTCGTCGCTGTCCTGACGGATGCTTCAGCGGTTGGTTCCTGGGCCGCGGAACGGCTGCGGGATGAAGCGATGCTCGCCCCACATCTCCTGCCAGTCGAGGTGACCCAGGCTGTACGGCGCCTGGTGGCAGCGGGCGCGCTCACCGAGGCCGAGGGTTCAGAGGCCGTGCGTGGCCTCCTGGCGTGGCCGATCACCTTGGTCGACTTCGCCCCGATGGCCGCGCGGGTGTGGGAGCTGGGCGAAGCCGTCTCCGCCTACGACGCGTGGTCCGTCGCACTGGCGGAGGCCGCGGCCGTTCCGCTGGTGACGCTCGACGCGAGGTTGGCTCGGGCACCCGGTCCGCGGTGCACGTTCAACCTCGGACCCGCCACGTGAGCACACCGCTCAGACGTGGACCTCGATTTCTTCGCCCAACGTGGCGCTGAGCTCGAGGTCCAGGTCGTCGCCGGACCAGAACTTGCCGGGATCGTAGTAGTTGGTCGGCCGCTTCGACCCGAGCAGGCCCATGGCCTGGTAGGTCGAGGCGACCACCTCGGCGCAGTAGGTCATCTCCACGCTGGCCTGTCGGCGGGCCCGACCTCGGACCCAACGACCGGCGAGGGCTGCGGTCGCGGGGAACGGGGTGCCGTTGAGGCGAGCGACGGTCTGGAGCGCGGCGCTCTCCATCTCGTGGGTCACGGCGGGGGAGAGCTGTCGAAGCCAGGCGTGCTGCTCGTAGCGGCCGGTCCACTGGGTCACGGCCTCGCGCAGGTCGTGCAGCTGGACGCCGCGGTGGTGGTCGCCGGACCACACGTCGAGCAGTCCCTTGCCCAGCTCGGCGTGCCACATCAGCGGCGGCAGGTCATCGATGACGATCGCCATGCCGACGTGGTTGATCGGCGCGTTGGTCAGCACCCGGATAGCGTGATCAGCGACGGAAGGGCCGCGAAACAGCCACAGGTCGCCGGTGCGAGTGAGGTCGGCCGCCGCGTCGAGCGACAGCCGGTCGCGGGAGTACGGATGCATCGAGGCGGGTCCTCCGGGAGGGGTCGCGGTGATCGAGGATCAGGATGGAGCACAGATGAAGCTGGGCGTGTGGAAGCTGCTGGGGGTCGCCGGCCTCGCCGGGGTCGCCGCTACGGGCATCATCATTGCGCGCGACGAACGCCAGCGGGCGAACCTCACGCCCGAGCAGGTGCGGGCGCGTCTGCACGAGCGCTTCGCTGAGGCCGAGCGGGAGTCCCGCTAGCTCAGTCGCCGAGGTGCGCGCGCACGCGGCGCGCGATCTCCTCGAGCCACCCGCGGTAGCCGCCGGGCTCGTCGTCGATGAGCGCGTAACAGCCGAGTCCGTGAAGAAAGGCGCCGATCTCGGCGTCAGTGCGCGAGGTGTCTGCGAGTACTACGGAGATCTCGGCCAGCAGCCGGCGCTGGTCTTCGGGCGGGTCGTCCTGAAGGTATAGCTCAAGTCCGCTCCAGAGGGTCTCGAAATCCTCGTGATAGTAGGCGCCCATCAGGTGCTGAAGTTCGGAGTCTTCCACGAGTCGCATCCTCTCTCACGGCACAACGAAAGCCGTGATGATCCGATAGCCCTCGGGCATTGAAGGGTCCTTTCTGAGCAGGATCCGCGCTCCCGTTCCCTCAGTCACCGCGCCAGAACTCGACATCACGCGCCCGGGATTGCTGACCGGAGCCTGGAACTCCGTGGCCTGCTTGTTCCCCCTCAAAAAGTGGTCTAGGCGGTCCGCTGTCGCCGTCATCAAGACGTCGATGCTGCGTTCAGCAGCCGCTTCGTCCGTGAAGGTAGACACTTCCGTCTTTCGTTCGGTGCGCAGCCGGTGCCGCAGGTAGTCGTCCGACTTGCCGACGTGCCTTTCCATCGTGTGACCCTTCAGCGCCCCGCCCTCGTGTGCCTTGAGCGA
>NZ_JAXMNS010000064.1:0-11874 GCF_034670285.1 Nocardioides sp.
TTCCGCCGGGGGGGGGCCTTCTCGCTCAGGTGAGCGCTCGGTCGACTCTCAGCCGACGTCGACCGCGCTCCAGGCGGCCGCCACTGCCGCGGCCTGGGTGCTGTTGGCACCGAACAGGTCACGCGCGGCGCTGATCGTGCCGGTGCGGGCCTGCGCGTAGGTGGTGCCGGAGGTGAAGTAGGTGTCCAGCGCGCGGAACCAGATCTTCTGCGCCGCGTCGCGCCCGATCCCGGTGATCGTCGAGCCGTCGCACGTCGGCGAGGTGTGCACCTTCCCGCCGATCGTCTTGGTGCCGGAGCCCTCGGCGAGCAGGTAGTAGAAGTGGTTGCCGATGCCCGAGGAGTAGTGGACGTCGGCGTTGCCGGCCCCGGCGGTGTAGCAGCTCATCGACGAGCCGTCGAGGGACGGGTCGTCCATGCGCCGGAAGCCCTCACCGTTGGCGAGGTCGAACTCCTCGCCGATGTAGTAGTCGGCCGGGTCGTTGGGGTTGGCGGCGTAGAACTCCACCATCGTGCCGAAGATGTCGGACGTCGCCTCGTTGAGGCCGCCGGACTCGCCGGAGTAGGTGAGGTTGGCGGTGTTCTGGGTGACACCGTGAGCCATCTCGTGACCCGAGACGTCGAGGGAGACCAGCGGGCCGAACGTCGTGCCGTTGCCGTCGCCGTACGTCATCTTCGTGCCGTCCCAGAAGGCGTTGACGTAGTTGCTGCCGTAGTGGACGCGGCTCGGGGCGCCGGCTCCGTTGCCGAAGATGCCGTCGCGCCCGAGGACCAGCTTGAAGTAGTCGAACGTCATCGCGGCGCCGTAGTGGGCATCGACGGCCGCCGTCTCGCGGTTGCTGTTGCTGCCGTTGCCGAAGACGTTGTCGGAGCTGGTGTAGGCCACGCCGTTGGTGCAGCCGAACCCGAAGACCGAGCACCACGCGCTGTCGGTGCGGTTCTGCATGTCGGTGGTCTTGGCGTTGCCGTGTGCCACGTCGGTGAGGGTGAAGGACGAGCCGCTCTTGGCGACCGAGAGCGGAACGGTCCCGCTGTAGAGGGAGCTGCCCTCGCCGTCGGCGGTGTGGATGCCTTCGACCCGACGCAGCACCTCGCCGCTGCGTGCGTCGACGTACGTCGAGAGCCGGCTCGGCGTGCCGTCGGCGTGGCGCCCGAGGGTCTCGACCTCCCACGCGAGCCTCGGCTCGTCGCCGAGGGCGTCGACGACGAGTCGCGGAGCGGTGTCGGCGGCACGCAGGTTCTTGATGGGCTCGGCGATCAGTGCGCCGCTCAGCGCGCGCGACCGGGCACGTGAGGCCTTCAGGGACGGCTTCGCGCCGAGCGAGAGAGGTGCGTCGAGAGTCTGGCTGACGCCCTTGATCGCGTCGTCGGGGCGCTGGTGCACCACGAGGTCGCCACCGACGACGGGCAAGCCTTTGTAGCTGCGGTCCATGCGCACGTGGGTGGTGCCGTCGGCGTCGACCATCGTGTCGGTCACGTCGAACTCCTGCTCGACGGACTCGCGGGCCAGCCCGGGGCGTGCTTCGAGGGCCTTGAGGGCCGCCTCGCCCACCGCGGCAGGGTCGGCCTGCTGCGCCTGCGGGAGCGGCGCCGAGGCCGCAGTCGCTCCGGTGGTGGGCTGGATTCCGAGCGTGCCGGCGGCCAGAACTGCAGCCGCGGCAAGACCCAGGGATTTCCGCATGGTGTGCCTCTCGTCGAGCGTCGGCGCCCTGTTGGGCGACGTCCGCGACGACCTTCCCAACTCGACAGCCGCACCGACACCGCGACGACACCGCAGGTTTGTGCGTTGCACAAACCTGCAGGCAGACCCGGTCTAGCCGAGGTCGATCAGGTGCTCGAGGCCGATCGTCAGCCCCGGTCGCGACCCGATGGCTCGGACCCCGGCGAGGACGCCGGCCGAGAACGACGAGCGCGCCATCGAGTCGTGGCGGATCGTGAGGGTCTCCCCCACCCCGCCGAGCAGCACCTCCTGGTGCGCCACGAGGCCACTGATGCGCAGCGAGTGCACCGGTACGCCGTCGACGACAGCACCGCGCGCGCCGTCCAGCGCGGTCGACGTGGCGTCGGGGGCGTCGGCGACCCCGGCCTCACGACGCGCGGCGCCGATGAGCTCCGCCGTACGACGGGCCGTGCCGGAGGGTGCGTCGGCCTTCTGGGGGTGATGCAGCTCGACGATCTCCACCGACTCGAAGTGGCGCGCTGCCGCCGCGGCGAACTGCATCATCAGCAGGGCGCCGATGGAGAAGTTGGGGGCGATCAGGACGCCGCTGCGGGGGCTGTCACCCAGGAGGTCCTGCAACGTCGCCAGCCGCTCGTCGTCGAATCCTGTGGTGCCCACGACGGCGTTGATGCCGTGCGCGATGCAGAGCTCGAGGTTGGCCATCACGACGTCCGGGTGCGTGAAGTCGACGACGACCTCGGCAGCGGACCGGACCAGCTCCTGCACGTCGTCGCCGACGTCGATCCGGGCGACCAGGTCGAGCCCGTCTGCCCCCTCGACGGCTCGACAGACCTCTGCACCCACCTTGCCGCGGGCTCCCAGGACACCTACTCGAATCGTTGACGACACGTGCTGAGCCTAGGGTGTGCTGAGAACTACACGACTCCAGGCCGGTCGGTGAGTGAACCGGCGCGTCGCGTCTGGCAGGCTGTGGCCATGGTCGCACCCACGATTCCCGCGCGGATCCGCTGGGCGGTGGATTTCATGGATCCTCAGCCCACCGATCAGCTGCTCGAGATCGGCTGTGGCGCAGGCGCCGCCGCCGAGCTGATCTGTGGACGCCTGGAGTCCGGAAAGCTCTTCGCCATCGACCGCTCCGAGTCCGGCGTCGACCGCACCAAGCGTCGCAACGAGGAAGCCGTCAAGGCCGGCCGGCTCACCGTCCGCCAGATCGACCTCGCCACCCTGCGGGTGCCGGTCAAGCGTCTGCATAAGGTCTTCGCCTTCAACGTCAACCTCTTCTGGGTGCGTGACTGCGCCGACGAGATCGCTCTGCTGCACGAGCGCGTCGTCCCCGGCGGCGCGGTCTACCTGTTTTTCGAGGCGACCCGTCGCGACGAGGTCCCGAAGATCGTCAAGCAGGCCTCGGCCGCGCTGAGCGAGGGCGGCTTCCGCGTCTCGGTCGTCGACAACCAGCAGCCTGCCGTGATCGGGATCATCGGACGCCGCTAGTCCGCCCGCGGTCCACCCCGTTCGCTCCGCCCACCACTCGCCGCGCGCAAGCATGTCGCCGCATCTCGATACGGCGACGCCTCGCTGCGCTCGTCCGTCACCTACTCGATGACCACAGGCTCGTCGGCTACTCGACGACCGACCCCGCGCACCGGTCGCTCGGCGATCACGGCGACCTCGGTCATCGAGTAGCCGGCCACGCGACGAAGGAGCGGGCCGGCGTATCGAGATGTCTACGGGCCGACGATCGCAAGGATCTCCGGGCGCGAGAAGACCGCGGCCGCGACGGCCCGGACCTCCTCGAGCGTCACCGCATCGATGCGCGCCAGCACGTCGTCGACGTCGAGCAGCTCGTCGTGCACCAGCTCGGCCCGGCCGAGCCTGGACATCCGCGAGGCGGAGTCCTCGAGGCCCAGGACCAGTCCCCCGCGCAGCTGTCCCTTGCCGATGCGCAGCTCGTCGGCGGTGATGCCGTCGGCGGCGACCCGCGCGAGCTCGGCCCGCACGGTGGTGAGCACCTCGTCCAGCTTGGCCGGCAGGCACCCCACGGCCACGCCCACGACGCCGGACTCGGCGTGGTGGGAGGCGAAGGAGTAGACCGAGTAGGCCAGGCCCCGGTGCTCCCGGATCTCCTGGAAGAGCCGGCTCGAGGTGCCACCGCCCAGGGCGGTGTTGAGGACACCGAGCGCGAAGCGGTCCGGGTGGTCGCGGTGCAGGCCCTCCATGCCGAGGACGACGTTGACCTGCTCGAACGGCCGGCTGGTCGAGACCCGCCCGGCGTTGACGCCGACCAGCTTGGGCACGGTCGCGAGCTCGGGTGCCGCCTCGCCGTCGAGGAAGCCGGCGCGGCCGAAGGCCTTGCGGACCTGGCGCACGACGCGGGCGTGGTCGAGGTTCCCGGCCGCTGAGATCACGATGTTGGAAGGACGGTAGTGCCGCTTGTAGAAGCGACGGATCCGGGCGCGGTCGAGTCCGGTGATCGATGCCTCGGTGCCGGCGATGGCCCGACCCAGGGGTGAGTCGGAGCCCCAGGCCTGCTCGGCGAAGAGCTGGTGGACCACGTCGTCCGGGTCGTCGTCATGCATCGCGATCTCGTCGAGGATCACCTCGCGCTCGGCCTCGACGTCCTCGTGCGCGATCACCGAGGAGGTGATCATGTCGCCGAGCACGTCGACGGCGAGCGGGAGGTCCTCGTCGAGGACCCGGGCGTGGAAGCAGGTGTACTCCTTGGCCGTGAAGGCGTTGAACTCCCCACCCACCGCGTCGAGAGCGATCGAGATCTCGAGCGCGGTGCGCTCCTCGGTGCCCTTGAAGAGCAGGTGCTCCAGGAAGTGCGAGGCCCCGTGCAGCGCCGCGGTCTCGTGGCGCGACCCGACGCCTACCCAGACCCCGATCGTGGCGGAGCGGGCGCCTGCCATCTGCTCGGTGACGATCCGCAGGCCGCTGGGCAGGACGGTGCGTCGCACCTGGGAAGTCACCTGACCGCCGGTGTCTCGCACCGTCGAGAGGGTGCGGGTGCTGCCGGACTTCTGCATGGTCGTCATCTGACAATCCTTCCTGGGCCCTGGTGAGGGCTGGTGAGGGCTGGTGAGGGCTGGTGAGCACTGGTGCGGGTCGAGCCAAAACGCCGCTCGGCCCGCCGCGGTTCGCGCGGCGGGCCGAGACGGCGTCAGTTCGAGGTACTCACTCGTTGGTGGTGTCCTCAGCGGCGTCATCGCCCGAGGCATTGTCCTCGACGACGGGGATCAGCGAGAGCTTGCCGCGGTCGTCGATCTCGGCGATCTGGACCTGGATCTTCTGGCCCACCGAGACGACGTCCTCGACGGCGTCGACACGCTTGCCGCCGGCCAGGTCGCGCAGCTTGCTGATGTGCAGCAGACCGTCCCGACCCGGCATCAGCGAGACGAACGCACCGAAGTTCGTCGTCTTCACCACGGTGCCGAGGTAGCGCTCGCCGACCTCGGGCATCGTCGGGTTGGCGATCGCGTTGACCGCGGCACGCGCGGCCTCAGCAGCCTCACCGTTCGTGGCACCGATGTAGATCGTGCCGTCGTCCTCGATGGACAGCGACGCACCGGTGTCGTCCTGGATCTGGTTGATCACCTTGCCCTTCGGTCCGATGACCTCGCCGATCTTGTCGACAGGGATGCGGACCGTGATGATGCGCGGCGCGTGCAGCGACATCTCCTCGGGCTCGTCGATGGCCTCGGACATGACGTCGAGGATCGCCAGGCGCGCGTCGCGGGCCTGGGTCAGTGCGGCAGCGAGCACCTCGGCCGGGAGGCCGTCGAGCTTGGTGTCGAGCTGCAGCGCGGTGACGAACTGGCGCGTGCCGGCGACCTTGAAGTCCATGTCGCCCATGGCGTCCTCGGCACCGAGGATGTCGGTCAGCGCGACGTACTGCGTCTCGCCGTCGACCTCGCCGGAGATGAGGCCCATCGCGATGCCGGCGACGGGCGCCTTGAGCGGCACCCCGGCCTGGAGCAGCGACAGGGTCGAGGCACAGACCGAGCCCATCGAGGTCGAGCCGTTGGAGCCCATGGCCTCGGAGAGCTGACGGATCGCGTAGGGGAACGTCTCGCGGTTGGGCAGCACGGGGAGCAGCGCGCGGCGCGCGAGCGCACCGTGACCGACCTCGCGACGCTTCGGCGAGCCGACGCGGCCGGTCTCACCGGTGGAGAACGGCGGGAAGATGTACTTGTGCATGTAGCGACGCGTCTTCTCGGGCGAGAGCGTGTCGAGCTTCTGCTCCAGCGTCAGCATGTTGAGCGTGGTGACACCCAGGATCTGGGTCTCGCCGCGCTCGAACAGCGCCGAGCCGTGGACGCGCGGGATGACGCCGACCTCGGCGTGCAGCGGGCGGATGTCGGCGGGGCCGCGGCCGTCCATGCGGACCTTGTCGCGCAGGACGCGGGTACGCATGAGCGACTTGACCAGCGACTTGAATGCAGCGCCGACCTCCTTCTCGCGACCCTCGAACCGGTCACCGAGCGAGTCGAGCAGCTCGGCCTTGACGACGTCGAGCTTGGCCTCGCGCTCGAGCTTGTCGGCGATGGCCAGGGCCGGGGTGGCACCGGCGGTCGCGGCGGCCTCGACGGCCTCGTAGACGTCGTCCTCGAAGTCGAGGAAGACCGGGAACTCCTGGACGGGCTTGGCGGCCTGCTTGGCCAGCTCGGCCTGAGCGTCGCACAGCTGCTTGATGAAGGGCTTGGCGGCGTCGAGGCCACCGGCCACGACCTCCTCCGAGGGAGCGGTCGCGCCGTTGAGCACGAGCTCGTAGGTGTCCTCGGGAGCCTCGGCCTCGACCATCATGATCGCGACGTCACCGGTGTCGGTGACCCGACCGGCGACGACCATGTCGAAAACGGCCTTCTCGAGCTGGCTGTGGGACGGGAACGCGACCCACTGGCCCTCGATGAGCGCGACGCGCACGCCACCGACGGGGCCGGAGAACGGCAGGCCGGAGAGCTGGGTCGACATCGACGCGGCGTTGATCGCCAGGACGTCGTAGGGCTGGTCGGGGTCGAGCGCCATGACGGTGATGACGACCTGGACCTCGTTGCGCAGACCCTTCTTGAAGGTCGGGCGCAGCGGGCGGTCGATCAGGCGGCAGGTGAGGATGGCGTCCTCGCCGGGACGACCCTCGCTGCGGAAGAACGAGCCGGGGATCTGGCCCACGGCATACATCCGCTCCTCGACGTCGATCGTCAAGGGGAAGAAGTCGAAGTGGTCCTTGGGGTGCTTGCCGGCGGTGGTGGCCGAGAGAAGCATGGTCTCGTCGTCGAGGTAGGCGGTCACCGAACCGGCGGCCTGGCGGGCGAGGAGCCCGGTCTCGAACTTGACGGTACGGGTGCCGAACTTGCCGTTGTCGAGAACGGTCTCGACGGCGGAGATGACGGGTTCTGTCACGTTGATCTTTCTGTTCGCGATGCGATCCGCGAGGTGCCGCGCACGTGCTCAGCAGTTGCTGAGCATCTGATGGGGTTGGCCGATCTTCGATCGAGGCGCCCGCTGTGCCGGGCTGCACCGGTTGCACCGGTGAGCACGTGGTGCCCCTGAAGGGGCACAGCGGGGGCCACTACCGAGGACCGGGCCAGACGGTGGCGCGGATCGCTCCTGTGGATGTGTGTTCAGTTGTGGCGCGCTCGTGAGAGCGCCCGTGGATCGAATGT
The DNA here is from genome assembly GCF_034670285.1 of Nocardioides sp. Classification (GTDB taxonomy): domain Bacteria; phylum Actinomycetota; class Actinomycetes; order Propionibacteriales; family Nocardioidaceae; genus Nocardioides. The sequence continues at coordinate 7,344 of NZ_JAXMNS010000064.1, forward strand.
AGTACTTCGACCGACGACAGAAGGGACCCACCTGATGGTGAGTCCCTTCTTCGAAGTCAGCGGCGCAGACCGAGGCGCTCGATGATCGAGCGGTAGCGGTCGATCTCGTCCTTCTTCAGGTAGTTCAGCAGCCGCCGGCGCTGGCCGACGAGCAGCAGCAGACCACGACGGCTGTGGTGGTCGTGCTTGTGGGTCTTGAGGTGGTCGGTGAGGTGGGAGATGCGGTGGCTGAGCAGCGCGATCTGCACCTCGGGCGAACCGGTGTCGCCCTCGGTCGTGGCGTACTCGGCGATGATCTTCTTCTTCGTCGCTGCGTCGGTTCCGATCGACATGGCGGCTCCTTCTGGTTCACTCGTTGCGCGGCGCGCCGGGGCCTGTTCTCCCGGGCACTCTCGATCCGCGGCCGTTGCACGGCGGGGTATCGGGGTGTTGCTGCGTGATGCTGCTCCCGTGAATGGTCCCGGGGGCAACCGGTGAAGACTAGCGCGCGCCGGTCGCACCGCCCAAAATGCCGGGCCCGTCGGCCGTCGGAGCCGCCTGGCACCATCGTGACATGACGTCGAGAGGCCAACGCTCGGGGCGGGCCCTCGCCGACCTCGCCGTGGTCGCGGGCCTGGCCCTCCTCCTGGCCCTCCTCCTGGCCGTGCTCCAGACCGCCTGCTCGCCGGTGCGCTCCCTCGAGAGCGAGCCCCTGCCCCCTGCCACCTCCGCGGGGGCAGTGGTGCGCACGCTGCTGGACGACGTACGGCGGGTCGCGCGCCGTCCCGACCTGCCCGGCTACGACCGCAGCTGCAGCCCCGGCGACGGCTGTGTGTTCGGCACCGACTGGTCCGACGCCACGGAGGCACCACTGAGTCGCAACGGGTGCGACACCCGCAACGACGTCCTCGGCGCGACGCTGGTCGACGTCGAGTTCTCCGAGCGCAGCAACGGCTGCGACGTGGTCGCAGGGCTGCTGGTCGACCCCTACACCGGCGACACGCTCGACTACGCCACCGACGGGTCGCAGATCCACATCGACCATCTCTTCCCGCTGGCCGCGGCCTGGGACCTCGGCGCCGCCTCGTGGAGCGCCGCCGAGCGCGCGACCTTCGCGAACGACCCCGACCTCGAGCTGCTGGCGGTCAGCGGCACCGCCAACCTCTCGAAAGGTGACAGCACTCCTGCCGACTGGCTGCCGCCCGACGCGGACTTCCACTGCTCCTACGTCCGCGCTTACCTCGAGGTCGCCCTCGCCTACGACCTCGCGATCACCGACGCCGACCGAGCAGCGATGGAGCGAGTCCTGGTCCAGGGCTGCTGAGTCGACTCACATCAGCGCGATGGCGAAGTAGCCGTCGACGGCAGTGCCGGCGAGATTGGTGACAAAGACACCGTGGCCCCCGTGCGGGTTGCAGGTGCTGCCGAACTCGAGGTTCACCGTCGCGACGTGCTTGGTGAAGTCGGTGCCGTGCGCGGAGACCACGACCGAGCCGTAGTTGCCGATCCCGTTGCTCGTGCCGGGCTTGCTCCCGAGGCAGTAGACCCCGGTGGCGGGGTGGACGACAGTCAGGTTCTCGAAGGCTCCGACCGGGTTGTAGACCGCGCCCGCCGGGAAGATGAGAGCCGATCCTCGAGCCGTTCCCGCGGGACCCTGCTCTCCCTGCTCTCCCTGCTCTCCCTGCGCACCCACCGGGCCGGACTTCCCCTGGAGCTTCTTGACCGTCTTCTTGTTGAGGTCCTTGACCTTGATCGTGCCGTCCTTGATCTGGGCGCTGGTGATCAGCGATCCCGCCACCGCCGACCCGGCGCTTGCCAGGCACAGGACGAGCAAGATGGCGATGGCGCCGACATGCGGACGCAACCGTGGGCGTGGGTTCATGGCTGGTGCTCCGGTCTGCTCGGGGCCGCGGACGGCCGAGGAGTGCCGAGCGAGCGCCCGACTTTTCATGGTGCGACCGCTGTGACCAGGTCGCCATAGTCCGTCGTGACCATCCGGCGCTGGGGTCGGATCGCACCGCCACGCGCCTCCCAGCGTGCGACGATGCCGAGGTGGACGACGTCACCGCAGCACCGGCTCCCGGCAGCAGGGCCGCCTTGGCCGCCTGCAACCTCTGCGAGGCCATCTGCGGCCTCCGCCTGAGCATCGAGGACGGCGTCGTGACGTCGGTCCGGGGCAACCGCGACGATCCGCTCTCGCGCGGCTACATCTGCCCGAAGGGTGTCTCACTCGCCGACGTCTACACCGACCCCGACCGGCTGCGTCGTCCGGTTCGCCGGGTCGGCGAGGGCGCCGAGGCGACCTGGGAGGAGCTCGGCTGGGAGGAGGCGCTCGACCTCGTCGCCGACCGCATCTCTGCAACGATCCAGACCCAGGGCGGCGACGCCGTCGGGGTCTACCTGGGCAACCCCAATGCCCACTCTCTGGGGTTCGGCACGCATGGCCCCGGCTTCATCAGGTCGTTGCAGACCCACAACCGGTTCAGCGCCTCGACGGTCGACCAGATCCCTCACCAGTTGGTCGCCCACCTGATGTACGGCCACCAGCTGATGATCGCGATCCCCGACCTGGACCGCACATCGTTCTTCCTGGTCGTCGGTGCCAACCCGATGGCCTCGAACGGCTCGCTGATGACGGTCCCCGACTTCCCGAACCGCGTGCGCGACCTCAAGGCACGCGGTGGCCGGATGGTCGTGCTGGACCCGCGCCGCACCGAGACCGCGAGGGTGGCCGACGAGCATCACTTCGTGCGCCCCGGCACCGATGCCGCCGTCCTGCTCGCGATGCTCCAGGTGATCCTCACCGAGGGGCTCGCCCGTCCGCCGGCGTACGTCGACGGACTCGACCACCTTGCCGACCTCGTGGCCGACTTCACCCCCGAGGACGCCGAGCGCGTGTCCGGGGTCCCGGCCGCGACGGTGCGCGAGCTCGCACGCGAGCTGGTCACCTCCGACGCCGGCGTCGTCTACGGCCGGATGGGGGTCTCGACGCAGGCCTTCGGCACCGTGTGCCAGTGGGCGATCGCCTGTCTCAACGTGATCTCCGGGCACTTCGACTCCCCCGGCGGCGTGATGTTCACCGAGCCGGCCGTCGACATGGTCGGACGACGCATCGCCGGCCCCGGACGCTACGACCGCTGGCGTAGCCGGGTGCGCGACGTGCCCGAGTTCGCCGGCGAGCTGCCGGCCTCGGCGATGGCCGAGGAGATCACGACCCCGGGACCGGGACGTATCTCCACCATGGTCACGATCGCCGGCAACCCGGTGCTCTCGACGCCTGGCGGACAGCACCTCGCCGAGGCCCTCGCGCAGCTCGACTTCATGGTCTCGGTCGACTTCTACATCAACGAGAGCACGCGGCACGCCGACGTCATCCTGCCGCCCACGAGCGCGCTCGAGCGCGACCAGTACGACCTGGTCTTCCACGGCTTCGCCGTGCGCAACACGGCGCGGTGGACACCCGCGGTGTTCGAGCCGGACGACGACCAGCGCCACGACTGGCAGATCTTCGCCGCTCTCACCGAACGGATCTCCGAGCGGCTCGGAACGCCGCTGAGCGCCGAGGCCGCCGGCAGCGCTGCAGCGTCCCCCGCCGAGCTCGTCGACCTGCTGCTCGCCACCGGCGACCGGGCGACCATGGCCGACCTGCGCGAGCACCCGGAGGGCGTCGACCTCGGCCCGCTGCGGCCCACCATGCCCGGGCGTCTCCAGACTCCCGAGCACCGGATCGACCTCGTGCCTGCGCTGGTCACCGACGACCTTCCGCGGCTGCGAGCGGCGCTGGGCGACGCCACCCCTGACTCGGACGAGCTCCTGCTCATCGGGCGCCGGCACCAGCGCGACAACAACTCGTGGATGCACAACACCTCGCGCCTGACGAAGGGCAAGGCGCGTCACCACCTGCTGATGCACCCCGACGACCTCGCCGTGCGCGGCTTGACGGACGGCGCCGTGGTCGCGGTCCGCTCACGCGTGGGTCGGGTGGAGGTCGAGGTGCGCGCCACCGCCGACCTGATGCCCGGAGTCGTCTCGCTCCCCCACGGCTACGGCCACCAGGTCGCGGGCACGCGACTCGCCCATGCCTCCACGGTGCCGGGCGTCTCGATCAACGACCTGACCGACCCTGCGCTGCTCGACGTGTCGGGCAACGCTGCTCTCAGCGGGGTGCCGGTGACGGTCTCCGCGCCCTGATCTCGCTCGGGGCGCGAAGCAGCATCACCCGAGCAGCTCGAGCACCGCGGCGCGCGCAGCGGCCGGGTCGGCGGCCTCCAAGGCGGCCTCGGCTGCTTCCTCGCACTGCTGGGTGGTCACGGTCGCGAGCCGCGCGCCGACCGGACGCGTCGCGGCTGCCGCCATCGACAACGACGTGATGCCCATCCCGACCAGCACGCAGGCCAGGAGCGGGTCGGCCGCAGCCTCACCACACACACCCACGGGCTTGCGGGCCTGCACCCCGGCCTCAGCCGTGATGGCGATCAGCTGGAGCACCGCCGGCTGCCAGGCGTCGGTCAGGTGCGCCAGTCCGGTGGCCATCCGGTCGGCGGCCATCGTG
>NZ_JAXMNS010000065.1:0-11799 GCF_034670285.1 Nocardioides sp.
GCGAGGGCTTCGACTGGGCCGCAGCCCGCGGCTACACCGAGCTCGACCTGCTTCTCGGCGACTCGTTCTACAAGCAGCTGTGGGCCGACCGCACCTACGCCACGCTCGAGGTGCGGGCCGGGTCACGCACGGCGCTCGGCACGCTGCAGGCCATCAGCCGGCTGCGTGAGCGACTCCGCGGCTAGCTCGCCGACGTCAGGGCGGAGTCGCGGGCACGCTCGAGCCGACCTCGCAGGGCGTCGGTCGTGACGTACCGATCGAGGCTGCTGACGAGGAACTCGCGGTCCACCGCGTCGGAGCCGCGTGCGGCCTCGGTCCAGTCGACGACGCCGGTGACGTCGTCCCCGCTGATCAGCAGGTTGCCGAGCCAGTAGTCACCATGGATCAGAACGGTCCCGTCGTCGTGGCGCGTGCGCTCCTGGATCTCGCCCAGCACCGCCGCGGCCCGGCCCACCCACGCGACCAGCTCGTCGTCGCGGAGCCGTTCGAGCGACAGGGTGGAGCCCGACATGTAGGTGCAGCGGCTCTCGTACGGCGTCGGCTCGGCCACCACCCGCGGCGATCGGTCGAACCCGACGGCCTCGAGCTCGCGCAGCGCGCTGACCTCACCTCCGGTGCGGCCCACGAGGTGGCGCCGCTCGATGCTGGTGACCGGGTCGCCCCGCAGCAGCTTGATCTCCTCACTGTCGCGGTTGCTGACCTTGCCCACCACCCGGTGGGGGTCGAGCTCGCCGGTGCCGCCCGCCACGACGAGCCAGCCCGGACACACCCGCAGCGCCCGCTCGGCAGGCAGCCGTGACGCGGCCGACAGCGCGGCCGCCCGCCAGCCGCCCACGTGGCCACGGGTCGCACCGAGCACGGCCGGCAGGCTCGAGGGAGCGAGCGCGTCGAAGGCGACGGCCGGGGCGTCGGCCGATCGGATCAGGCCGAACGCCTGACGCACCGGGAGCCCCGTGCCGGCCAGCTCACGTCGCACCCGTGCGCGACCGCGTGCTGCTCGAGCCCCCCGCGGGGTCACGTCACGTCGGGTCAGGCGGTCGAGGACGCGGATCGGGCTGGTCGCGGTGTCACCGACGACCACGACGAGAGCCCCGGACTCCCGCACCGCCTGCCAGAACCCGGGCGTCAGCGAGCGGACCTCGGCGCGGTCGAGGCAGACGAGGTCCCAGCCCACGTCGGGCGGCAACGTGCCTGCTCCTGCCGCTGCGACCACGGTCACGTCGGCGGCGCGGCCACGCAGGGCCTCGGCCGCTCCTCCACGGGCACCGTCGACCAGCAGGACCCGCGCGGACGCGGGGACGTCGACGAGGTCCACCCACGAGCGGTCGGCGACCGAGGAATGCGACACGTGTCAAGAGTAAGCGAACCCCGGGGGGTGTTCACAGCATTGTGGGGAACACTCCGACCTCCGCATGTGTTCTGTCCGACACACGGGTCGACCCCTCGGTCGACCGGCTTCTACCCTCAGGAGACATCGATGTCGAAGGTCCTGATCATCGGCGCGCACGGCAAGATCGCCCGGCTCGCCGCCACCCGCCTCACCGCCGCCGGGCATGACGTCGCCGGCGTGATCCGCACGTCGGAGCAGTCCGACGACCTGCGCGCCGACGGCACCGAGCCCGTCGTAGCCGACGTCGAGAGCTTGGACGTCGACGCGCTCGTCGACGTGGTCGACGGCCACGACGTGGTCGTGTGGTCGGCCGGAGCCGGCGGCGGGAGCCCCGAGCGCACCTACTCCGTCGACCGCGACGCCGCGATCCGCACGATCGACGCCGCGTCGCGCAGCAACGCCTCGCGCTTCGTGATGGTGTCCTACTTCGGCGCCGGACCCGACCACGGCGTCCCCCCGGACAACGACTTCTACGCCTACGCCGAGGCCAAGACCGAGGCCGACGCCCACCTCGCCGGCAGCGACCTCGACTGGGCGATCCTCCGGCCGAGCGCACTCACCGACGAGGACGGCACCGGCGGCATCGAGACCGGCGAGGGCGTGGAGGCCTCTCAGGTCTCCCGCGCGACGGTGGCCGACGTGATCGCGGCCGTCGTCAGCCAGCCGCAGGCGACCAAGCACCTCACGCTGCACTTCAACGACGGCCACCAGCAGGTCGCCGACGTGCTCGGTGTCGACCGCTGACACCAGCAGCCGAGAGGCTGTCGCCGATACTGGTCCCATGACCGACTCTGTGGACGCCTGGGGCATCCAACGCGACTGGATCGATGCCGACGACGCCCCGCAACGGGTGCCGGAGGCGACGGTCCGGCTGATGCGCGAGGCGATCGGGAGCCCGCCGTCCGACCTCGACGAGCGGGCCCCGGTGGTCACCCGACCGGGCCGCGCCACCGGTCTGGTGGGGAACGTCGTGTGCGAGGACGGCACCGAGCGCCGTCTGGACGACGTCCTGCCCGACGACTTCCCCTTCGGCTACCACTCGCTGCACACCGACGGCGGCGTCACCCGGCGCCTCATCGTGTCGCCGGGTGAGTGCTGGCTGCCGTCGGCCCAGACCTGGGGCTGGTCGGTGCAGCTCTATGCCGCCCTGTCGACGAGCAGTCGCGGGATCGGCGACCTCGCCGACCTGCGCACGCTGCGCGAGTGGACCGAGCAGGCAGGCGGGGGCTTCCTGCTCGTCAACCCGTTGCACGCGACGGCGCCGGTGCTGCCGCAGGAGTCGAGCCCCTACCTGCCGGCCACGCGCCGCTTCCGCAACCCGCTCTACCTGCGCCTCGACGACGTGCCCGGGGCCGCGGCCGTGCTCGCCACCGGCGACCACGAGCCGGCACCGACAGCGCGGACCATCGACCGTGACGCCGCCTGGCTCCACAAGCGCGACGTGCTGCGCCGTGCCTTCGACGACACCGCTGCCGAAGACGACCCCGACCTCGCTGCTTGGCGGGCAGAGCAGGGCGACGCGCTCGAGGAGTACGCCGCCTGGGCGGTGCTCGCGGAGGAGCACGGCGCCGACTGGCACGCCTGGCCGAGCGATCTCCGCGACCCGCACGGTCCCGCCGTACGACGGCTGGTGGTCGAGCGCGCCGACGACATCGCCTTCCACGCCTGGCTCCAGTGGCAGCTCGCCGAGCAGCTGCGCGAGGCGACCGGCGACCTGACCGTCATCCAGGACCTCCCGATCGGGGTGTCCGGGGGCGGCGCGGACGCCTGGGCCTGGCAGGGCGTGCTGGCCGACGGCATCACCGTCGGGTGCCCGCCCGACGCCCTCAACAGCTCGGGGCAGGACTGGGGCTCGCCGCCACTGACGCCGTGGCGCCTGCGCGAGGCCGACTACGAGCCGTTCATCGAGTCGGTGCGCGCGACCATCGCGGGGGCCGGCGGCATCCGCATCGACCACGTGATGGGGCTCTTCCGCCTCTGGTGGATCCCGAACGGCGAGGTGGCGACCGCCGGCTGCTACGTGCGCTACCCGGCCGACGACCTGCTCGACATCGTCTGTCTCGAGTCGCACCGTGCGCAGGCCGTGGTCATCGGCGAGGACCTCGGCACCGTCGAGGACGGCGTCACCGAGGCGCTGTCGGAGCGCAACATCCTGAGCTATCGCGTGCTGTGGTTCGAGGACGACGAACCCTCGACCTGGCCCGAGCTGTCGCTCGCGACCATCACCACCCACGACCTGCCGACGATCGCCGGGCTCTGGAGCGGCTCCGACGTCGAGGACGTCCTGGAGAGCTCCGACATGAACGAGCCCGACGTCCGGGCGGGTCGTGCCGAGCTGCTGGAGCGCCTCGAGCGATCGGGAGTCGCGAAGGGCGATGAGGTCGCCGACGTGGTGCCGGCGGCGTACGCCCGGCTCGGTACGGCGTCGAGCCTGCTGCTCGCGCTCTCGCTGGAGGACGCGGTGCTCGAGGAGCGCCGTCCCAACGTGCCGGGCACGACGGCGGACCAGCGCGACAACTGGTGCGTGCCGCTCGCGGTCGACGTCGACGCGCTGGGTGACCTGGACTCACCGCGCGCGATCGTGCGCGCCGTGACCCAGACGACCTGACGGGTCAGCCGGCCTCGGGGTCGGTGGCCGGACCGTCGGGGACCGCCCCACCCTCGTCGGCCCACTCCGAGCCGGTGTCGGCGTCCTTGGCCGGGTCCGACTCGACGTCCTCGTCGACCTCCGGGGCGCCCTCCGGCTGCTGGCTGCTCATCGCGGAGCCTCCGGCGCGGGGGCCGGCTGGGTCTGCGGGTCGGCCGACGGCTGGTCGGGGTCGAGGCTCGGGACGACGTCCGGGCCCTCGTTGGGATCGGTGTACTCGTGCGGCTTCTGGGTCATCCCTCGACCTTGTCCCACCGAGGCCCCGAAGGTCACCCCCGTGGAGGTGAACGTCAGCCGGTGTTGCGCAGTCCCGCCGCGATGCCGTTGATCGTGAGGAGCAGCGCCCGCTGGAGGTCGAGGTCGGGCTCGTCCTCGGGCAGCGCCCGGGTGCGGGCGAGCAACGAGACCTGCAGGGCGTGCAACGGCTCGAGGTAGGCGTCGCGGATCGCCAGTGTCGAGCGCAGGGTCGGCGCCCCGGCAAGCAGCTCGTCCTGACCGGTCACCCACAGCACCTCCTCGATGGTGCGCGCGTGCTCGGCGCGGATCGTGTCGAAGAGTCCGGCCGCGGCCGGCTCGTCGGCCGGCACCAGCGTGCGCACGTAGCGCGCCGCGATCTCGAGGTCGGTCTTGGCGAGCGTCATCTCGACGTTGGACAGGAAGGTGCGGAAGAAGTTCCACGAGCCGTACATCTCGCGAAGCGTGTCGCCCCGCCCGGCCTCGCGGGCGGCGGCCAGACCGCTGCCCACGCCATACCAACCGGGCAGGATCATCCGCGACTGCGTCCACCCGAAGACCCACGGGATCGCGCGCAGGTCGTCGAGACCACCCGGACCGCCGGGTCGCTTGGCGGGGCGCGAGCCGATGTTCATCTTGCCGAGCTCGTCGACCGGTGTCGCGGAGACGAAGAAGGGCACCAGCGCCGGGTCGCGCACGAGGGCCCGGTAGGTCTCCTGCCCGGAGCCGGCGACTTGGTCCATCGTGGAGTTCCAGCCGTCGAGCACGTCCTGGGGCAGCAGCGAGGTGCGGTGCAGCACCGACGCCTCGAGCACGGAGGCGAGCGCCTGCTCGAGGTTCTCCCGACCGAGCTGGGCCAAGGTGTACTTGTCGGAGATGACCTCGCCCTGCTCGGTGATCTTGATCGGACCGTCGAGGCTGCCGTAGGGCTGCGACATGATCGCCTCGCCCGTCGGGCCGCCACCGCGACCGACCGAGCCGCCGCGGCCGTGGAAGAGCCGCAGGGTCACGCCGTGGGTGCGGGCGATGTCACGCAGGGCGCGCTGGGCGCGGTGGATCTGCCACTGCGACGCCGCGATGCCGGCGTCCTTGGAGGAGTCGGAGTAGCCGAGCATGATCTCCTGCACGTCGCCGCGAGCGGCGACCACGCGACGGTACGACGGCTCGCTGAGCAGCGCCTCGAGCAGCGGCCCGGCGGCCTCGAGCTCGGCGACGGTCTCGAAGAGCGGCGCGAACCCGATGCGCGAGGTCGCCGGGCGGGTGTTGCTGCCGAGGTCGACCAGCCCCACCTCGCGTGCGAGCACGACGACGGCGAAGAGGTCGTCGACGTCGTGGGTCATCGAGACGATGTAGGTCTCCACGACGTCCGAGCCGAAGGTGTCGAGCGCGGAGCGGATCGTGGTGAGCAGGTCGATGACGGCCTGCGCGGTGCCGTCGAGCACGGCGGACTCGGCGAGCCCAGCACCCGTGAGCGGCCGGGCAGCGGCCATCTCGCGCCCCAGCAGCGCGATGCGCGCCGTCCGGTCCAGCTCGCCGTACGGCGTCTCGAGCTCGCCGAGGCGGTCGTAGAGGGCGCCGAGCGCCTCGTGGTGCTTGCCGCTGTGCTCGCGCACGTCGAGCGTGGCGAGGCCGAGCCCCATCGCCGTCGCGGTGCGGATGAGGCGCAGCAGCGCGCCGTCGGCGGTGAGCCGATCGCCGCTGCCGATGAGCGAGTCACGCACGAGGGCGAGGTCGGCGAGCAGCCCGCCGAGGTCCTCGTAGTCACGTCCGGGCTCGTGCGGCGTGTGGTGGGCGAGTCGGTCGCGGGTGCGCAGCAGACGCACGCGCACATAGCTGAGCTTGAGCCGGTAGGGCTCCTCGGCGTTGAGTCGCTTGATCGTCGAGTACGTGATCGGGAGCGCCTCGCGGTCGGCCTCCAGGCTCGCCGCCAGCGCGTCGGAGACGTCGATCATCCGCGACGACGACGAGAGCTCCTGGAGCAGCTCCTCGACCCCGCGCACCAGCTCGCGCAGGCCGAAGTCGTGCTGGAGCCCGAGCACCTCGAGCGTCACGGCCGGCGTGACGTTGGGGTTGCCGTCGCGGTCGCCGCCTGCCCAGCTGCCGAAGCGCAGCGGCCGAGCCCCCTGAGGCAGCTCGACGCCGAGCGAGGCGAGGCTTCGGTCGAGGTCGGCGAGCAGGTCGGGCACGACCCGTTCGGCGAGGGTCTGGAGGTAGTAGACGGCCGTGCGCGCCTCGTCGGCGGGCTCGGGGCGGTCGAGGCGCAGCTCGTCGGTCTGCCAGAGCAGGTCGACGAGCTCGGCCAGGCGGCGCTCGCTGCCGTCGCGGTCCGACGTACGACCGCGAGGGTCCTCGGCCTGGTAGGTGACGGCGGCGATCTTGCGGAGCAGTCCGAGCACCGAGCGCCTGGTCGCCTCGGTCGGGTGGGCGGTGAAGACCGGCCGGTACTCCAGGCGGCCGAGCACGTCGGTGATCAGGTCACGGTCGATGCTGCCCGCCTCGAGGGCCTCGCCGATACGACGGGTCGTCGCGGCCAGGGGACCCTCGGGACGCGACGTCAGCTCCTGCCAGCGGTGCAGCTGCTCGGTGACGTTGACCAGCTGGAAGTACGCCGTGAACGCGCGCGCGAGCACGATCGCCGTCGAGGCGTCGACGCCCGAGAGCAGGTCGTGCAGGGCGGCGTCGTCGGGGTCACGGCTCAGGGCGCGCACCTGCTCGACGAGCTCGAGCAGCTCAGGTCCTTCGTGGCGGGTGAGCGCCTCGCCGAGCAGCGTGCCGAGCTGGCGCACCGAGGCGCGCAGGGCGGCGTGCTGCTCGTCGGTGGACACGCCGCCGCCGAACTGGACGACGTCCGGGGCGCGGCGGTCGGCCTCGATCATCTGCTCGGTGGTCTGGACGGAGTTGAGTGCCATGGGCGAAGTGTCCAACATCCGCGTTTCGTCCGTGTGGCGCGCCCGCAGTGTGATTTCGCTGTGAAAGCACCGTGCAGGGCTGGCGTCCTTGTCCGGGGTGGCCCACGCTCGTGACGGAAGCCCGGGGTCGCTTCCGGGTCACTCCCTGGAGTCGGACGCGACCTCGGGCTTGCCCGCCAGCACGCGCACGACCTCGTCGACGAGCTCGTCGACCGATCGGGCACCGTCGACCACCAGGCCGGCGTGCTCGCGCAGCGCGGGCGTACGGCGCGCGATCCGCGCGCTCAGGTCACCACGGACGTCGCCGGACATGAAGGGCCTCGGCGGGTCGCTGTGCACCCGCTCGACGAGCACGTCGAGGTCGACGTCGAGCACGACCAGCAGTCCGGCACCGGCGAGGATCCGCAGGTCCTCGGGGCGGTCGGCGCTGCTCGCCGCGACGCCGGCGACGAATGAGCCGGAGCGGTCGACGAGGTGGTGCACGTAGCGCGACTCCCAGTCGTGCAGCACGTCGGCCCCCTGCTCGGAGAGCTCGAGGGTGCTGGTGCCGGCGAGCTCGGCGACGGTCGCGTCGTTGTCGACGTACTCCCAGCCCAGGCGCCCGGCGAGGGCTCGGCCGAGCGTCGACTTCCCCGACGCCATCGGGCCGATCAACCAGACGTTCCCGGACGTGACCTGCTCACTCGTCGTCATCCGACCACTGTGCCAGGACCGGGGCTCAACTTCAGTAGGTCGTCTGCTCGCCGCGACGCCAGCGGAGGGTGTCGGGCACGTCGAAGCAGAGCGAGATGCCGTCGACGGCGACCAGCACCACGAGGAAGACCGCGTACGACGTGCTCACGTCCGCCGAGAGCAGCACGACGAGGGCGAGGACCACGAGCGGGATCCAGGCCAGCGTGTGCGGCACCCCCATCACGCTCGTGAACCCGCGGTAGCGCGCCATGATCACCAGGTTGGGCAGCAGCCCGCCGATCGCGAGGACCGCGACCAGGACGCCGTACGGCTGGTCGAGGAAGAACAGCGAGGCGACGTTGGCAGGGAGCAGCCCGAGGCTCATCCACACCAGGACGCCCGCGGGCGCGCGGAGCAGGCTCGTGGTGATGTCGGAGAGAAGGTTCACCGCGTGATCCTCCCAGGCGCACCTCCTGGCGCGGTCACACAGTCACCCGTGAGGGGGTTGGTGGCTTCGCCACGCTCGGGTCATGCTCAGGAGCACCGACACCGCGGCCCTCCGGTCCGCGATCGGAGACCACTCGGAGATCACATGTTGCTACCCACCCCACGCGGGCCGTTGAGCGAGCGCCTGGTGACCGCGCTCGCCCACCCGCCGCGGTCGCACGTCCACCTCTGCCGCACCGCCGAGCACGACGCGACCGACGACGCCCTGACGCTGTGGATCCTCCACGAGCTGCACTACCGCGGCTTCGACGACGTCGACGAGCGCTGGGAGTGGGCGCCGGCCCTGTCCTCGATGCGCCAGCGCCTCGAGCAGGAGCTGGAGTCACGGCTGCGGGCCGACTTCGAGACCCACCTCGACCAGCACGGGCTCACGGAGGTCGTGCACGACGAGCAGGCCGGCAGCGACGGGCTCGTCGACCTCCTGCACGACCTGATCGAGAGCGACGACTCCCCCTCGCTCGCTCAGCACCTGCTCCGCGAGGGAACGCCCGAGCGCGCCTCCGAGTTCCTCCGTCAGCGCTCGGTCTACCACCTCAAGGAGGCCGACCCGACGGCCTGGGTCGTGCCCCGCCTCGCCGGTCCGGCCAAGGCCGCCCTGATGGAGATCCAGTTCGACGAATACGGCGCCGGCCATCGCGACCGGGTGCACCAGGACCTCTTCGCCCGCGGACTCGCCGCCACGGGCCTCAGCGCCGACTACGGGCACTACCTCGACGAGGCGCGGCTGCCGATCCTCGAGCAGAACAACGCGCTCTCGCTCTTCGGGCTGCACCGGCGACTCCGGGGCGCCGCGCTGGGCCACCTCGCTGTCTTTGAGGCCACCAGCTCGCTGCCCTCGCGCACCCTCGCGCGGGCGTTGCGCCGCCTCGACCTTCCTGAAGAGCTCGCCGCCTACTACGACGAGCACGTGGAGGCCGACGCGGTGCACGAGCAGCTGGCGTTGCGCGACGTCTGCGAGACGCTGGTGCGCGAGGAATCCCACCTGCGTGCGGACGTCGTCTTCGGCGCCTGGGCCTGTCTGGAGCTCGAGGCACGTACGGCGCGCGACCTCCTCCAGCGCTGGGACGCCGCGTGAGTGCGGGGGTGTCTCCCGCGATCGTTGCCGCCGGCGACGCCGAGCCCCGCCTCCACGAGTGCCCCGGCGGTCCGGTCCTGGTGCGCGGCGCTGCCCGAGTGCAGGGCGACGACGGCTCGTGGCACGACACCCACCGCCCGGTCTCCGCGGTCTGCCGCTGCGGGGCCAGCGCGCTGCGCCCGTGGTGCGACGGCACCCACAAGGTGCTCACCCAGCGCGGGATCAACCCGGTCGACTGAGCGCGTGCTTCAGCAGGCCTCCAGCAGGAGGACGACGCCGCGCTCGCCCTGACGCAGCTCCAGGCCACGCCACCCCATCCCAGCCGCCTCCGATGCCAAACGCTGTGCCTGGTCGGCGTCACCGAGCTGGAGCAGCATCGCTGCCTCCTCGACGACCGCTGCTCGCGCGTGCCGCAGGCACGCCCGGGCGACGTCGAGGCCGTCCGGACCACCGTCGATCGCGAGCTCCGGGTCCTCGGGGAAGCGGCCGATGTCGTCGCGCGGCACCCAGGGAGGGTCGGCGATGACGAGGTCGAAGGGGGCGTCCCCGTCGGTGTGAGCGTCCTCGAGGGCGACGCACCGCACCTCCACTCGATCAGCGAGGCCCGCTCGCTCGGCATTGGCGCGAGCGAAGTCGCAGGCCACCGGGTTCAGGTCGACAGACACCAGCGAGGCCCCCGAGAGCGAGGCGGCGAGGAGCCCGATGTGACCCGCACCGGCACAGAGCTCGAGCACCCGGCGGTCGCTCGCCCCAGGACCCAGCAGCTCGGCAGCCCAGCGGGACTGGATCGCCGTCCACGGCCTCGGCTCGAGCACGCGGTCGTCGTGGGTGATCTCCAGGTCGCCGAAGGCGATGGTCGGGCTCATGCGAGGAGCCTGTCGGGCGGCGGCCTGATCGGTCATCCCCTCTCCGGGTGGGAGCGGATCCTCTGGAAGTTGCGCCCGCCTCGGGCGAAGGTCTCGAGCACGGCCGGCGGAGGGTCCACCGGAGTGTCGCTCCAGGTGCAGGGGCGCACGTGCGTGAGGTCCACGGCGTACGCCGCCCGCGAGCCGTCGTACGACCAGGCGCCGCGGAGCACTCCCTCGTGGAAGAGCCCGCCCGCGTCCCGCGTCCAGACGTGGGCGCCGTCCTCGACCTCCGCGAACCGTCGCAGCCGGGCCGCGACCCGGCCGTCCCAGGCGCAGGCGACCTGGTTCACGGCGTCCTCGAGGTCACGTGGTGGCGCCTCCAGCCGGCCCCCTACTCCGCAGACGTCGTGCTCGAGCGCCCACGCGACCGCGGCGGCGCGGTCGACCTCGTCGAGGCGCGACCACATCGGCGCCCGGTAGTGCCCGGGACCCGCGTCGCTCACTCGCGCCGTTCGGCGAGGTAGGCCAGGCGTTGAAGTGTCTCGCCGTTTCGCCAGGCGATCTGCGGGTCGCGCAGCGGTTTGGGCATCAGGCGTCCGGGCCCGCTGACCACGTCCTCGGTGATGCTGATCCGCGCGCCGGCGCCCTCCGCCTCGACCCGCAGCTCCACGTGCGCCTCCCCGGCCGGCCAACCCCGCGCCTTCAGCTTGAGGTAGGCGGGCGGCGCGCACTCGAGCACCTCGGTGGTGTCGTTGATCAGCATCGGCCACACGCCGACCGAGTGGTGCAACCGGCTTCCCGGGGTGGGCCAGCCGTCATCCACCTCGCGCATCCGGGACGCCCCGACCACGAAGAGTGGATACAACCAGCCGTCGGCCAGGACGTCCCAGACCTGCTGGGGAGTCGCGTTGACGATGCGGTGTCTCGTACTCATGCCTCCGATGCTGCCAAGGCACCCCGAGTCCCGACGCCACCCCGCCGGGTGGCGCCACACCGTCAGCCGCTGAGGGAGCGTGGAGCTCGTTGCCCACCACCTGAGGACTCCCCTGACGATGACGCTCCGTTCACTCTGGCACGACCGCACCGGCGACGTGCCCACGGTGGAGGCCATCGGCCCCGAGGTCACCGGCTCCTGGGACGCGGTGATCGTCGGTGCGGGCATCACCGGCCTCACCACCGCCGTCCTCCTCGGACGCACGGGACTGCGCGTGCTCGTCGTCGATGCCCAGCGCATCGGCGAGAGAACGACCGGTCGCTCCACGGCCAAGCTGAGCCTGCTCCAGGGCACCCAGCTCACTCAGGTCTCCCGCCACCACCCCGGATCGCTGCTGCGCGACTACGTGGCGGCCAACCTCGAGGCCCAGGCCTGGGCCACGGGCTTCTGCCACTCGCGCGGTGTCGACGTGCAGCGTCGTCCCGCCTTCACCTACGCCACCACCGCCTCGGGCGAGCGTGCGGCCCGCGCCGAGCTGAAGCACGCCGTCGCGGCCGGGCTCCCGGCTACCTGGACCGACGAG
>NZ_JAXMNS010000066.1:0-11778 GCF_034670285.1 Nocardioides sp.
AAGCAGGCACCGGTCACCGAGGTGCTGCTCGTGCTCGACGCGACCACGGGTCAGAACGGCATGATCCAGGCCCGCGTCTTCAGCGAGGTCGTCGACGTCACCGGCATCGTGCTCACCAAGCTCGACGGCTCGGCCAAGGGCGGCATCGTCGTCGCGGTGCAGCGCGAGCTCGGCGTCCCGGTCAAGCTCGTCGGGCTGGGCGAGGGTCCCGACGACCTGGCCCCCTTCGATGCGGCAGCGTTCGTCGACGCGCTCCTGGGCTAGAGCACTTGAGCGTGGATTTACACGCTCGCAACAAAGCAGCGAGGTTCGTTACCTGACTCGAACATCCCTCGGACGGCGGCGAAATGTCGCCACAGCAGGCTTCCAAGGAATCAGGCGGAACGAGGTCGACAGCGACGTCGACCTCTCCCGCCACCCGAGATCGAATTCCATGGAGGTCCTGTGGACGGCTATAACGCCTTCATGCTCGTGGCCACGCTGCTCGTGCTGATGATGACCACTCCGGCACTGGCATTGTTCTACGGCGGCATGACGCGCTCGAAGTCTGTGCTCAACATGATGATGATGTCCTACGTCGCGATGGCCATCGTCGGCATCCTGTGGGTGCTGTACGGCTACTCGATGGTGTTCGGTGGTGACGGCACGTTCTTCGCCTCACCGTTCACCAACTTCGGTCTCAAGGACCTGGGTTACGACGGCTACACCTTCATGATGTTCCAGCTGACGTTCGCGGTCATCACCACCGCGCTGATCAGCGGTGCGATCGCCGACCGCGTGAAGTTCTGGGCCTGGGTCATCTTCGTCCCGCTCTGGGCGACGTTGTCCTACTTCCCGCTGGCCCACATGGTCTTCGGCTGCACCGACGACGCCCTGATCTGCACCTCGATCGGTGCTCAGGACTACGCCGGTGGCACCGCGGTGCACATCAACGCCGGTATCGCCGGCCTCGTGCTCGCCCTGGTCGTCGGCAAGCGCCTCGGCTTCGGCAAGGAAGCCATGCGCCCGCACAACCTGACGCTCACCATGCTCGGTGCGGCCCTCCTCTGGGTCGGCTGGTACGGCTTCAACGTCGGGTCGCTCGTGTTCAGCGACGACATCGACACCAGCACGCAGTTCCTCAACGAGACCGGCCTGACGTTCGCCAACACGACGCTCGCCACCATGGCCGCCATCCTCGGCTGGCTCGTCGTGGAGCGTCTGCTCCACGGCAAGGCCACCTCGCTGGGTGCAGCGTCGGGCATCGTCGCCGGCCTCGTCGCCATCACGCCGGCCGCCGGCGCGGTGGACATCTTCGGTGCCCTCGCGATCGGTGTCGTCTCCGGTGCCGTGTGCGCCTGGGCCGTTGGCCTGAAGTTCAAGCTCGGCCTCGACGACTCCCTCGACGTCGTCGGCGTCCACCTCGTGGGTGGCGTCGTCGGCACCGTCCTGATCGGTCTCTTCTCGGTCACCGCCGACGCGGACTCCGGCATCGCCGGCGGCGCTGTCGACGGGCTGTTCTACGGCGGCGGCCTCGGCTCGCTCGGTGACCAGGTCCTCGGTGTCCTGGTGGCCGTCCTGTGGTCGGGCATCGCGACGCTCGTCATCGCCCTGGTGATCAAGTACACGATCGGCTGGCGCGTCGCCGAGGAGGCCGAGGTCGGCGGGATCGACCTCGACCAGCACGGTGAGTCCGCGTACGACCTGCACGCCGGCGCCCTGTCCGGCAAGAACGAGGGGGTCCTCAAGTGAAGCTCGTGACCGCGGTGATCAAGCCGCACAAGTGGGAAGACGTCCGCGAGGCCCTCGAGACCTTCGGCGTGACCGGGATGACGGTCAGCGAGGTCAGCGGCTACGGCCGCCAGAAGGGTCACACCGAGGTCTACCGGGGTGCGGAGTACGACATCGCCCTGGTGCCGAAGATCCGCATCGAGATCGTCGTCGACGACAACGACGCTGCCGACATCGTCGACATCATCGTCCGGACCGCCCAGACCGGGCGGATCGGCGACGGCAAGGTCTGGGTGAGCGGCGTCGAGACCGTCGTCCGAGTGCGCACCGGCGACAAGGACGAAGCCGCTCTCTGAGCGGGCCCGACCCAAGCAGCACGACTGCAGGCGGACCGACCCAGCAGCGCTCGGGGCTGCGCACCGTCGTCCGTGAAGAAGCACCCGGCCCGGTCGTCCTCGGACGACCGGGCCGAGTGCTTCCCCGCAGGCTCGGCGGGGGTCAGGCATGATCGGCTGCAACGGCATGCACCACCACGCCCCGCTCGGGGCCTGACGAGGAGACACCGAACTGATGAAGCTCGTGACCGCGATCATCAAGCCCCACAAGTGGGAAGACGTCCGCCAGGCCCTCGAGACCGCCGGCGTGAGCGGCATGACCGTCGGCGAGGTGAGCGGCTACGGCCGTCAGAAGGGCCACACGGAGGTCTACCGGGGCGCGGAGTACGAGATCAACCTCGTGCCCAAGATCCGGCTGGAGGTCGCGGTCGAGGACGGCGACGCGGACGCGATCGTCCACGCCATCGTGCGCAGCGCGCAGACGGGCAGCATCGGTGACGGCAAGATCTGGGTCTCGGCCCTCGAGTCCGTCGTGCGCGTGCGCACCGGCGACCGCGACGGGGCGGCGATCTGAACCTCATGGCAGCCCAGCAGTGACCGCCGACGAACGCGCCGCCCGCACGCGGGCGGCTGACCAGCTGTGCATCGACGCCTACGCCGACTGCTCCGGCCCCGAGATCGGGGTCGCGATGGTCGCCGTCGGCGGCTACGGCCGTGGCGAGCTCGCCCCGCACTCCGACCTCGACGTCGTCCTGGTGCACGACGAGGGCGTCGACCTCGGCGAGCTCGCCCAGAAGGTCTGGTACCCGCTGTGGGACTCCGGCTCCGCGCTGGACCACTCGGTGCGCTCGCTGCCCGAGATGGTCTCGGCATCGGACGCCGACCATCGCGTCGCGTCCGGGCTGCTCGACGTACGACACATCACCGGCGACCCCAACCTCACCCTGCGGCTGCGTGCCACGACGCTCGCCCAGTGGCGCAAGGGAGCCCGCACGCGACTGCCCGAGGTCCGCACCTCGGCGCTGAACCGGCACCGCCTGATCGGCGAGCTGGCCCATCTCTCGGTGCCGGACGTCAAGGAGGCCGAGGGAGGCCTGCGCGACGCCACGACGCTGCGCGGCATCGTGGCGACCTGGCTGGTCGACGTGCCCCACACCGAGCTCGAGCAGAGCCGTCAGGCGCTCCTCGACGTCCGCGACGTCGTCCAGGGCCTCGCCGGGCGGGGGAGTGACCGCATCGTCCCGGAGATGTGGCCCGACCTGGCCGAGGCCCTCGGCCTGGCCGACGACCGAGCCGCCCAGGCACACGTGCGCGAGATCGGTCGACGCATCACCCACCTCTCGCGGCTGGCCTGGCGTCGGGTGGACGGCGTCCTGTCGCGTCCGGTCTCGCCCCGCACGCCTCGTCGTCCGGTCCTCGAGCCGCTCGCGACCGGGGTCGCGCTCTCGGCCGGCGAGGTCGTGCTCGACAAGAAGGCCGACCCCGCCAAGGACCCCGTGCTGCTGCTGCGCGCCGCGACGGCCGCCGCCGAGCGCAACGTCGTCCTCGCCCCGCCCACCGCCGCCCGCCTGGTGCGGGAGTGTCCACCGCTGCCCGAGCCGTGGCCGGAGGAGGCGCGCCAGCTGCTCGTGCGACTGCTCGCCTCGGGCCGTGGCCTGCTCGAGGTCTGGGAGACGCTGGAGGAGACCGGCGCCCTCACCCGGATCCTGCCGGAGTGGGAGCGCGTGCACTCGCTCCCGCACGCCTCGGTGATCCACCGCTTCACCGTCGACCGGCACGTGGTGGAGACCTGCATCGAGGCCTCCGAGCTGATCCGGGCGGTCGCGCGCCCCGACGTCCTCATGGTCGCTGCCCTGCTCCACGACATCGGCAAGGGCGGCCTCACCGAGCACAGCGTCGCCGGTGAGCCCATCGCCCGAGCCGCCGCGCAGCGGATGGGGTTCGACGAGGAGTGCGTCGAGCTGATCGCGCTGCTGGTGCGCTGGCACCTCCTGCTGGCGACCACCGCCACCACGCGCGACCCGGACGACCCCGCCACGGTCGACCTGGTCGCCTCGACCCTGGGGACCGCCGAGGCGCTGTCGCTGCTGAGCGCTCTCACCGAGGCCGACGCCAAGGCGACCTCGCCGAAGGCCTGGTCGTCGTGGCGTGCCGGCCTGATCACCGACCTCGCGCGGCGGGCCCACGCGGCCCTCGACAGCGGCGTCGCCCTGCCGGCGATCACCACCGACGAGCTCCCGGTGCCCGAGAACCTCAACCCCACGTCGGTGTCGATCGCGATCGAGCCGGTGCCGGAGGGGTCGCGGATCACCACGATCGCCCTCGACCGGGTCGGGCTGCTCGCCGACTTCGCCGCGATGCTCGCGATGCAGCGCGTGCCCGTGCGGGCTGCACGCATCTGGGCGCAGGGGCCCTACGGCGTCTCGGTGTGGGAGGTCGCGGCCGAGGGCGTCGACCCGGCCATTTTGCGCACCAAGTACGACGCCATCGTGGGCGGGCGGGCCGACCCGCTCACCCGGTTCGCCCCGGCCGGCACCGGCCCCCTCGCGCCGACGGTCGCCGTGCGGCCCGAGGCCAGCGAGCAGTCCACGGTGCTGGAGGTGCGCGCCGCCGACCGGCCCGGGGTCGTCTACCTGGTCTGCCACGCGCTGGCCGGCCTCGGTGTGGCGGTGCGCTCGGCCCACCTCGACACCCTCGGGCCGCAGGCCGTCGACGTGTTCTACCTCCAGGAGGACTCCGCCGGGGCGCTCTCGGAGACTCGTGCGGCCGAGGCCGCCCACGCCGTGAGGGCTGCCCTGAGCTGAGCCCGAGCTGAGCCCGAGCTGAGTCAACCCGGTGCGACGGTCGGGAGCCGCCACGGTGGCGGCTAGTCTTGGCGGGTCCCTGACCTCCGGCCCGTAGGACCCATCTGTGTTCGCAACACTCTCCGATCGCCTCGCTGACACCTTCAAGAACCTCCGGGGGAAGGGTCGGCTCTCCGAGGCCGACATCGACGCGACCGCGCGTGAGATCCGCATCGCCCTGCTCGAGGCCGACGTGGCGCTGCCCGTCGTCAAGGAGTTCGTGGCGGCCGTCAAGGACCGCGCCCGCACCGACGAGGTCAGCGCCGCGCTCAACCCGGCGCAGCAGATCATCAAGATCGTGCACGAGGAGCTCGTCACGATCCTCGGTGGCGAGACCCGGCGCCTGCGCTACGCCAAGACCGGTCCGACCGTGATCATGCTCGCCGGCCTCCAAGGCGCCGGCAAGACGACCTTGGCAGCCAAGCTCGCGCTGTGGCTCAAGGAGCAGGACAAGTCGCCGGTGCTCGTCGCCTGCGACCTGCAGCGACCCAACGCGGTCCAGCAGCTGCAGGTCAACGGTGAGCGGGTCGGCGTACCCGTCTTCGCACCGGAGGTCGGCAACGGGACGGGCGACCCCGTCGCCGTCGCCAAGGCCGCGATGGAAGAAGCCAAGCGCAAGCTCTACGACGTCGTCATCGTCGACACCGCGGGTCGTCTCGGTGTCGATGCCGAGCTGATGCAGCAGGCCTCCGACATCCGCGACGCCGTCCGGCCCGACGAGACGCTGTTCGTCGTCGACGCGATGATCGGCCAGGACGCCGTCGTCACCGCTCAGGCGTTCCTCGACGGAGTCGGCTACGACGGCGTCGTGCTGACCAAGCTCGACGGCGACGCGCGCGGTGGTGCCGCGCTGTCGATCCGCCAGGTCACCGGTCGCCCGGTCATGTTCGCCTCCTCGGGCGAGAAGCTCACCGACTTCGACGTCTTCCACCCCGACCGGATGGCCTCGCGCATCCTCGACATGGGCGACATGCTCACCCTGATCGAGCAGGCCGAGAAGACCTTCGACTCCGAGCAGGCGATGGCTGCTGCCTCCAAGCTCTCGGGTCAGGGCGGGGAGTTCACCCTCGACGACTTCCTGCAGCAGATGCAGCAGGTGCGCAAGCTCGGCTCGATGTCGAAGATCCTCGGGATGCTCCCCGGCATGGGTCAGATGCGCGAGCAGCTCGAGAACTTCGACGAGCGTGAGATCGACCGCATCCAGGCCGTCATCCAGTCGATGACGCCCGCCGAGCGTGCGAACCCCAAGATCATCGACGGCTCGCGTCGCGCCCGGATCGCCAAGGGCTCGGGTCGCACCGTCAACGACGTCAACACGCTGGTCGACCGGTTCTTCGAGGCCCGCAAGATGATGATGTCGATGATGAAGGGCGGCGGGATGCCCGGCATGCCGGGGATGCCCGGCATGGGTGCCCCCGGGGGCGGCAAGCGCAAGCCGCAGCCCAAGAAGGGCAAGGGTCGCCGCGTCTCGGGCAACCCGGCCAAGGCCGCGCAGGAGGCGAAGGCCGAGAAGGAGAAGGCAGCCGCCTCGGCCGGCAACCCCTTCGGCGTCCCCGGCGAGGACATCGACTACGAGAAGGCTGCCGCCGACCTCAACCTGCCCAAGGACTTCTCCAAGTTCCTCAAGTGACTGCTCCGCCGAGGGACGTGAGGCTCGGATGAGCAAGGTGCGCTCGACGGTGGTCATCGACGCGGCGAACGTCGTGGGCGCGCGCGCCGACGGCTGGTGGAAGGACCGCGCGGGCGCGGCCCGGCGGCTGCACGAGGAGCTGCTGGTGGCCGACGTCCCGGGCGACGAGATCGTGCTCGTGCTCGAGGGCGGTGCCAAGGCCGGCGCCCGACCCGGCAAGGACGCCCACGTGCGCACCGTCCACGCCCCCAAGGATGGCGACTCCGCGATCCTCGCCGAGGCCACGAAAGCCGCGGAGAAGGGTCGTCGCGTGACCGTCGTCACCGCCGACCGCGCGCTGGCCGCGAACGTCGGTGCGGCGGGTGCGGTCGTGGTGGGCCCGACGTGGCTGCTCGACCGCCTCGACTCCTGACGCGCCCGCGCTCGGCGACACCGGGGCCGGTGTGATCCACGTTAGGTTCGGGGCATGAGCGTGCTGAAGTTCTCCGGCCCGGTGCTGCCCGACGGCGAGGTGCGTCACCTCTGCGTCGTCGACGGCCGCGTCACCTACGAACGCCATCCCGAGGGGGAGAAGGTCGTCGACGGCTGGATCGTGCCCGGTCTCGTCGACGCCCACTGCCACCTCGGGCTCGACGACGGCGGGGCGGTCACCGACGAGGAGGCCGAGGCGCAAGCGATCACCGATCGCGACGCCGGCGCCCTGCTGATCCGCGACTGCGGGTCCGCCCTCGACACCTCGTGGATGCACGAGCGCGAGGACCTGCCGCACCTGATCCGCGCAGGGCGTCACATCGCACGCACCCGGCGCTACATCCGCAACTACGCCCACGAGGTCGAGCCCGACCAGCTCGTCGAGACCGTCGTCGCCGAGGCCCGACGAGGTGACGGCTGGGTCAAGCTCGTGGGCGACTGGATCTCCCGCGACGACGGCGACCTCGCGCCGTCGTTCCCCGCCGAGACGTTCGCAGCCGCGTTCGCGGCTGCCCACGCGGAGGGCGCACGCGTCACGGCGCACTGCTTCGGCGAGGGAGTGCTCCCCGGACTCATCGAGGCGCGCATCGACTGCATCGAGCACGGCACCGGCCTCTCACCCGACCTCGTCGAGGTGATGGTCGCCCACCACGTCGCACTCGTCCCCACCGTGATGCAGATCGAGAAGTTCCCGCAGTACGCCGAAGCCGGGCGCGAGAAGTTCCCTCGCTACTCCGACCACATGACCGACCTCCACGCGCGCCAGCGCGAGACCATCATGAATGCCTACGAGGCCGGGGTCGCGCTGTACGCCGGCTCCGACGGTGGCGGCGTCAGTCGCCACGGCAACATCGGCGGCGAGATCGTCGCGATGACCGAGCTGGGGATGCCGGCCGAGTACGCCCTCGGTGCGGCCTCGTGGCGGGCCCGGGAGTGGCTGGGCCGCAACGCCACCCTCGAGGAGGGCGCACCGGCCGACTTCGTCGTCTTCGACGCCGACCCGCGCGTGGACATCACGACCGTGCTGCGCCCGGCATGCGTCGTCCTGCGCGGGCGCGTCGTCGGACACACGCGGGTCTGAGCCCGGGCTTGCCACGAAAGTGAGCCGACCGGGGCCCTGAGATTCGGACCAGACGGGATCGTCTGGCAGACTTCCCTGCTGAGTCCTGCGCGTGCGGTCCCTCTCACCGAACGAGCAGGCCCCTCGAGGGATCCGACCCGGTGTTTTCCCCACCCGGTCCAGGAACCCTCATCACACACGAGTTCCAAGGAGACACCCACCAGTGTCAGTCAAGATCCGTTTGAAGCGCCTGGGCAAGGTCCGCGTTCCCCAGTACCGCATCGTCGTCGTCGACTCGCGCAAGAAGCGTGACGGCAAGGTCATCGAGGAGATCGGCCTCTACCGTCCCAAGGAGGAGCCGAGCTTCATCAAGGTGACCTCCGAGCGCGCCCAGTACTGGCTCGGAGTCGGCGCGCAGCCGTCCGAGGCCGTTGCCAAGATCCTCCGGATCACCGGCGACTGGCAGACCTTCAAGGGCATCGCCGGCACCGAGGGCACCCTCAAGGTGGCCGAGGAGAAGAAGTCGAAGATCGACCTCTTCAACGAGGCGCTCAAGGACGCCGGCAACGAGCCCAAGGCCGCTGCCACGACCTCGAAGAAGAAGGCCGACAAGTCCGAGGACAAGGCTGAGGCCAAGTCCGAGGAGAAGGCCGAGGACAAGGCTGAGGAGAAGGCCGAGGACAAGGCTGAGGAGAAGCCGGCCGAGGAGGCTGCCCCCGAGGCTGCTGCCGAGGAGAAGGCCCCCGAGGCTGCTGACGACGCCGACAAGAAGGCCGACGCCTGATGCTCGAGGACGCTCTCGAGCACCTCGTTCGTGGTGTGGTCGACAACCCCGACGACGTCACCGTGCGTGACAAGCAGATGCGTCGCGGTGGCTCGATCCTCGAGGTCCGGGTGCACCCCGACGACCTCGGCAAGGTGATCGGGCGCGGCGGCCGTACGGCGTCCGCGTTCCGCACCGTCGACTCGGCCCTTGCCGGCAAGGGCGGCGCCCGCGTCGACTTCGTCGACGTCGATCGTCGACGCTGACCCACGCACGGCACAGCACCACCACGCACCATCACGAAGCGGGCGTCTCCTCCGGGAGGCGCCCGCTTCGTCTTTCCCCGGCGTAGGCGGAGTACCCGGATCTCCGGGTATTCCTGACGTTCTCAGGGACTGCTACCCCTGAGAACGTCAGCGACTCCCTGAGAACCCGGCCGCGGAAATAGCCGGACGCAGCGGCTCACCCATGAACTACCCACAGGGCACCCGTTGACGGCAGCTCTCCACAGGCGGCCATGCGCTCGGATTCCACTGGAGTCGATGGGGGAGAGCCGGTGCATGACAACGATGCAGATAGATCCCCAAGCGGGTTGGCTGGCCCCTCTCGACTTGCGCAGTGAGCTGATCGCGCGCGGCTACAACGACCGTGCCCTCGCACGGCTGGTGCGCGACGGCGTCCTGGCGAAGCCGCGGCGAGGCGCCTACACCGACGCGGCGACGTATGCCGCTCTCGACGCCCGCGGACGACACGCGCTGGCGTCGCGGGCAGTGCTGCGCCAAGCCAAGACCCCGGCGTCGCTGTCGCACAGCTCGTCGCTGCCGTGGTTCGGTGGAATTCGGTCTCGACCTGCGCCGCGTCCACATCACTCGCCACGATGGTCGCGCGGGACGGCGCGAGGCCGGCGTGGTCCAGCACTGCGGCGAGATCCTGGACGGCGACCTGGTCCGCCGCCACGGCCTCTCGCTGATGAGTCCGACGCGGTCGGCGTTGGAGTTCACGACGATCTCGGGTGTCGAGGCCGGCCTTGTCCAGGTGAACCACCTGCTCCACACGGGGCAGACCGATCCGCGACAGCTGGCGCAGATGCAAGAACGCCTCAACCTCTGGCCGAGCACGCTCAACACTGATCTCGTCCTGCGGCTCGCCGACAGGAAGCTGGAGAGCGTCCTGGAGTGCCGCTTCTTCTTCCTGTGCTTCCGCTACTCGGTGCCGATGCCGATCCCGCAGTTCGAGATCTTCGACGAGCGTGGTCAGGTTGCGGCCCGTCTGGACTTCGCCTGGCCGGCCCTCGGCAAGTGGGCGGAGTGTGACGGCAACGTGAAGTACGAGAAGCTCTTGCGCCCGGGAGAGCGCGCTTCCGACGTGGTGCTGCGCGAGAAGCGACGCGAAGCGATGATCTGCGAGGCCACCGGCTGGTCGTGCGCACGCTTCGACAACGACGACATCAACTGGGGACAGCACACAGCGGACCGTCTCAAGGCTTTCCTGGCCAAATGAGGGTCCGGGCGGGCACACGTTCTCAGGGAGTTCCTGACGTTCTCAGGTGAAACTTCCCCTGAGAACGTCAGGAGTACCCGGATCACCGGGGATTCCTGCCGCCGAGGGGCCGGACAGACGCACCGCCTAGGCTTGCCCCGTGAACAGCCCAGCGGAGACCATCGAGGTCGTGGTCGGCCGAATCGGCAAGCCACACGGCATCCGGGGCGAGGTGACCGTCGACGTACGAACCGACGAGCCGGAGCGCCGCTACACCCCGGGAGCGACCCTGCGCGCCCAGGCACCGCGCGGCTCGGCGTTCACCGGACGCAGCCTCACCGTCACGAGCACCCGGTGGCACCAGTCGACCCTGCTGGTGCGCTTCGACGAGCTCACCGATCGCAACACCGCCGAGGTGGCCCGCGGGGTGGTCCTGCACGCGACGATCGCGACCGACGTGACGCCGGACGACCCCGAGGAGTTCTACGACCACCAGCTGGTGGGCCTGGCCGCCCACGACGTCGACGGCACTCACCTCGGCGAGGTGACCGGCCTGGTGCACGGGGGAGCGCAGGACCTGCTGGCCATCAAGGCCCTCGACGGCCGGGCCACGCTCGTGCCCTTCGTCTCGGCACTCGTGCCCGAGGTCGACCTGGCGGCTCGCCGTGTCGTGGTCGCGGACCGGCCCGGTCTGGTCGCCCCGCTGCCGGAGGACTGACCCCACCGTGCGACTCGACTACATCACGATCTTCCCTGACTTCTTCGCCCCGCTCTCGCTCTCGCTGCCCGGCAAGGCCGCGGCGTCGGGCCTGCTGGACCTCCACGTCCACGACCTGCGCGACTTCACCCACGACCGACACCGCACCGTCGACGACAGCCCGTACGGCGGCGGCGCCGGCATGGTGATGAAGCCGGAGCCGTGGGGCGAGGCGCTCGACGCGCTCCTGCCCGACGGCGCCACGCTCGTCGTCCCCACGCCGTCCGGCACGCCGCTGCGCCAGCGCGACGCCGAGGAGCTCGCGACCCGTGAGCACCTCGTCTTCGCGTGCGGGCGCTACGAGGGGATCGACCAGCGGGTCCTGGACCACGCGGCCGGTCGGGTCGAGGTCCGCGAGATCAGCCTCGGCGACTACGTGCTCAACGGCGGTGAGGTCGCTGCGATGGTCATCACCGAGGCGGTGGTGCGTCTGCTCCCGGGCTTCATGGGCAACGCGGCATCCCTCGTGGAGGAGTCGCACACCGGCGCCGCCGGGGCGCTGCTGGAGTACCCCGTCTACACCAAGCCGTCGTCCTGGCGCGGCCTCGACGTCCCGCCTGTGCTGCTCTCCGGCGACCAGGATGGCGTGGCCCGCGAGTTGCTGGTGGCTGAGGCGTTGGCCGATGATCTGCTGGCGCGCTGGGGGCTGGACAAGGTGTCCCGTTCGGCGACCGTCACAGGCAGCAAGCTGGAAATGATGGCTTTGCAGCATCCCTTCCTGGAGGCCCAG
>NZ_JAXMNS010000067.1:0-11758 GCF_034670285.1 Nocardioides sp.
CCCCGCCGAGGATGACGCCGTCGGTACCGAAGGTGGTGTCATCGACGACCGAGTTGTCCACGCGGAACTCGACCGCCCACTCGACCACCCGCTGCAAGGCTTCGACCTCGGCCGCAGCGACCGTGGCTCGGGCCTTGCGAACCGCATCCAGGGCGGTCGGGGTGGGCGTCGTTCTCATGGGTCGATTCTAGTCGTCGACACCGACATTCGCTAGTGTGTTCGAACTGCTGGTGGATGAGGTCGTGGGTGGCTCACGGGGTTTCGAGGCTCACTTCGTTCGCACCTCAACCACCGTGGGGTGCTTACTCCTCGCACCTCAACCACCGTTGACGACCGCCGTAGGGTCCGTGGCATGGCGATCGTGACCTGGCAGGACCTGTGCGTCGATGCGCTCGACGTCGAGCGGCAGAGCAGCTTCTGGGCGGCGGTGACCGGTCTCGAGCCGACCGGGCCGATCGCGCACCGACGCCTGGAGGGGTTCTCGCCCGGGCACACGATCTACGTCAACGAGGTCGATCGGCCCCACGCCGCCAAGAACCGGGTGCACCTCGACATCTACACCGCGGCCATCGATGACGTGACCGCCCTCGGCGCCACCGTGCTCGCCCGCAGCGAGGACACCGGGTTCCGGTGGACGGTGATGGCCGACCCTGAGGGCAACGAGTTCTGCGCGTTCCTGCGCGAGCCCGAGGCACTGCCGGCCTACCGGCTCCACGGGATCGCGATCGACTGCGCCGACCCCGAGATGCTGGCGCACTGGTGGGGCGAGGTGTTCGGGATCGCGCCGACGCCCGAGGCGGGGGAGGACTGGTGGACGATCACCGGCGCCGGACCCGACGACGTCCTCACGCTCGACTTCGGGCCGGTCCCCGAGCGCCGTACGACGCCCAACCGCGTGCACTGGGACGTCACGGGCAGGGTCGAGGAGCTGCTCGACCTCGGCGCGACCCGCCTCTGGGACACCGAGCACTGGACCGCGATGGCCGACCCGGAGGGCAACGAGTTCTGCGTGTTCGCACGTGCTGATTGACTACGAGGCATGACGACCGCCCCCGAGCCTCTCGACCTGACCACGGACGCGATCACCCTGACCCGCGCGTTGTGCGACATCGAGTCGGTGAGCCTGAACGAGCAGGCCATCGCCGACGCCGTCGAGGCCGCGCTCACCCCGCTCAGCCATCTCACCGTCATCCGCCGCGGCAACACGGTCGTGGCACGCACCGACCTCGGCCGCGGCGAGCGGGTCGTGATCGCCGGCCACCTCGACACGGTGCCGGTCAACGACAACTTCCCGAGCCGTCTCGACGAGGAGGCCGGGATCCTCCACGGCCTCGGCACCTGCGACATGAAGGGCGGGGACGCCGTGATGCTGCGGCTCGCCGCGACCGTGCCCGAGCCGGTGCGCGACGTGACCTTCATCTTCTACGAGGCCGAGGAGATCGACGCCGAGTACAACGGCCTGCTCCTGCTCTCGCAGAGCGACCCCGACCTGATGCTCGGTGACTTCGCGATCCTCATGGAGCCCTCCAACGCCGGCGTCGAGGCCGGCTGCCAGGGCACCCTGCGCGTCGACGTCCGCGCGGTCGGCGAGCGCGCCCACTCCGCACGCAGCTGGAAGGGCGTCAACGCGATCCACGCCGCCGGCGAGATCCTCGACCGCCTCAACGCCTACGAGGCGCGTCGTCCGGTGATCGACGGCCTCGAGTACCACGAGGGGCTCAACGCCGTCGCGATCCGCGGCGGGGTCGCCGGCAACGTGCTCCCCGACGAGTGCGTCGTCGAGGTCAACTTCCGCTTCGCCCCCGACCGCAGCGAGGCCGAGGCCCTGGCCTTCGTGACGGAGGTCTTCGACGGCTACGACCTCGTCGTCACCGACACCGCCCCCGGCGCGCTCCCGGGCCTCGACCGCCCGGCCGCCAAGGCCTTCATCGAGGCCGTCGGCGGCGAGGTCAACCCCAAGTTCGGCTGGACCGACGTCGCGCGCTTCACCGGCCTCGGAGTCCCCGCCGTCAACTACGGACCAGGCGACCCGCTCCTGGCACACAAGCAGGAGGAGTTCGTGCCGGTCGACCAGATCCTGCACTGCGAGGACCGCCTGCGCACCTGGCTGGAGGGTCGCTCGTGAAGTTCCAGGCGAAGGGGCCGCTGATCAAGCGCCGCAGCCAGGTCGACACCACCTCGACCACCGACCAGCGCCTCCTCGACAGCCGCGGCGACAGCGCGTGGCTGCACACCGACCCGTGGCGCGTGCTGCGCATCCAGGCCGAGTTCGTCGAGGGCTTCGGCGGCCTGGCCGAGCTCGGGCCGGCCATCGGGGTCTTCGGGTCCGCGCGCACCGCCACCGACGACCCGGCGTACGCGCAGGCCGAGCAAGTCGGCCGGCTGCTGGCTGAGGCCGGGTACGCCGTCATCACCGGCGGCGGCCCCGGCGCGATGGAGGCCGCCAACAAGGGCGCGTGCGAGGCGGGCGGGGTGAGCGTCGGTCTCGGGATCGAGCTGCCTTTCGAGGCGGGCCTCAACGAGTGGGTCGACGTCGGCATCAACTTCCGCTACTTCTTCGCCCGCAAGACGATGTTCGTGAAGTACAGCCAGGGCTTCGTGGTGCTGCCCGGTGGGCTCGGCACGCTCGACGAGCTCTTCGAGGCCGTGACGCTCGCCCAGACGCAGAAGGTCACCGCGTTCCCGACGGTGCTGATCGGGGTCGACTACTGGTCGGGCCTGATCGACTGGCTGCGCGACACCGTGCTCGCCGACGGCAAGATCTCCGAGGCCGACCTCGACCGGTTCGTCCTCACCGACGACGTGGAGGAGGCGGTCTCGTTGGTGACCGCCGGACGCAAGCAGTGATCTGGCTGACCACGGTCGTCGTCGTCCTGGTCCTGGGCGGGATCGCCCTGGTGGCCGCCGGCCGTGGCGCCCCGATGACGCAGGAGTACGACGACCGTCCCGACGTCGTCGTACCGCCCGGCGAGCTGCGTGGCGGCGACCTGCGACGCGTGCGGTTCGCGGTCACCTTCCGCGGCTACCGGATGGCGGAGGTCGACGCGCTCCTCGACCGACTGGCGGCCCAGCTCGACGGCCAGCTTGACGACCAGTGCGACGGCCAGCTCGACGACGTGGCGCGTCCTGAAGACGGCGCGGACGTCGAGTGAGACACTTCCGCACGTGTTGACAGCGGTCCTCGTCTACGTCCTGACGGTCCTGGCTGCCGTCGTGGTGGTGCTGACGCGCAAGCGGCTGCGGTCCGGGTCGCGCGAGAGCTGCGCCCTCCAGCTGGCCGGCGCCGTCGTGACCACGCACACGATCGCCGGCGGGCTCGCGCTGGTCAGCTGGACGACGTTCCTCCTCGTGCCGGAGTCGGTCGGCGAGAACGCCGTCACCCTGATCGGGCTCTTCGCCCTGATCTGCTGGTGGGTCACCGTGCTCGCCGGACTGCTGATCCTGCTGCGCTGGCTGCCGGGGAAGGGTCGTCACGCGGGTCCGGGAGCCGCTGACTCCTGGTCGCAGGGCCCGGCGCTGTCGGTGCTCGCCCACGTCGGACTCCTCGTGGGCGTGGTCGTGTTCACCTACGCCTACCTCGTGAGCGCCGTCTGATGGCCCGTCTGATGGCTCGGCTGTCGCGCCTGTCCAGAACCTCCCGCCTCGCTCCGGCGCTGCTCCTCGCCGTCAGCGCGCTGGCCCCGGTCTCGAGCGCCACCGCCGACGCCGGTCCGGTGTCGGAGAAGCCGCGCACGGTGGTGAAGCGCACCGTCATCGGCACGTCGGTGCAGGGACGCGACATCGTCGCCTTCCGCCTCGGCGAGCCCGAGCGTCCGCGCGTCAAGACCGTCGTCCTGCTGGCGGCCATGCACGGCAACGAGGCCGCGCCGAGCCAGATCCTGCGCACCCTCGTCAAGGGCCGTCCGATCATCGGCCTCGACCTGTGGGTGGTGCCGACGTACAACCCGGACGGCGTCGTGGCCGGCACCCGCAAGAACGCCAACGGCGTCGACCTCAACCGCAACTTCCCCTACGACTGGGCCGACCTCGACGGCAGCTACGAGTCGGGTCGACGCCCGGCCTCGGAGCCGGAGACGAAGGCGATGATGGCGTTCCTCGACCAGGTGAACCCGTCGGCGATCCTGAGCTTCCACCAGCCACTCACCGGCGTCGACACCGACACCAAGAACCCCCGGCTGGCGCGTCGCGTCGCGCGCAAGCTCAACCTCCCGCGCCGCACCCTCGACTGCGGCGGCACCTGCCACGGCACGATGACGGGTTGGTTCAACCACACCCACAAGGGAGCGGCGCTGACCGTCGAGTACGGCTCGCGCCCGAGCCGGCACCGGATGCGCAAGGTCGCCCCCGACCAGGTGCTCTCGGTGTTCGGTGCCGTGCGCGGCCGGGTCGGCGCGAACCCCTATCCAGGCTGAGGTGCAGGCTGAGGGTCAGCGACCCTCGAAGACCGGCTTCTCCTTGGCGACGAACGACGCCACCGCGGCCGTGTGGTCGTGGGTCGACCCGGTCTTGGTCATCATCTCGCTCTCGAGGGCCAGCGACTCCTCGAGCGTGTGGCCGGCGGCGTAGACGACCGAGCGCCGGATCGACCCGAGCGCGACGGTGGGACCGGCGGCCAGGCGGGTCGCCAGCGCGGCGACCTCGTCGGCCAGGGAGTCGGCCGGCACGACCGAGGTCGCGAGCCCGATCTCGAGGGCCTCGTCGGCCTTGACCGTGCGAGGGAAGTACATGAGCTCGAGGGCCTTGGCGCGTCCGACCAGCATCGGCAGGTGATAGCTCGCACC
The DNA here is from genome assembly GCF_034670285.1 of Nocardioides sp. GTDB lineage: Bacteria > Actinomycetota > Actinomycetes > Propionibacteriales > Nocardioidaceae > Nocardioides. The sequence continues at coordinate 4,782 of NZ_JAXMNS010000067.1, forward strand.
GGTGTCGCAGGAGAGGGCGACGCCGGCGAAGGAGGTGTTGAACCCGGCGGTGTCGGCCACGATCCGGAAGTCGCAGGCGATCGCGAGCGAGGCGCCCGCGCCGGCGGCGACGCCGTTGACGGCTGCGATGACCGGCTTCTCCATCGTGGCGATCGTGGTCACGATCGGGTTGTAGTGCTTGTCGACGGTGGTGAAGAGCGCGTCGCTGCCGCCGTTGTGGAGCAGGTCGATGTGCTCCTTGAGGTCCTGGCCGGTGCAGAACGCACGCCCGTTGCCGGTCAGCACGACGCACCGCACCGAGTCGTCCGCCGCCACCTGGGCGGTGACCTCGACGAGGCGCTCCTTGGTCGCGATGTTGAGGCTGTTCATCGCGTCGGGGCGGTTCAGCGTGATCGTCGCGATGCCGTTGCTGATGTCGAGCAGGACGGGATCGGACGAGGTCGTGGGGGCCGTGGAGTCGCTCATGCGGCTGAGTCTGCCACCCCCGAGTCGGGGCCGATCTCCGGTCCAAGGCCGGTCGGTGGTGCGGGCGCAGTGCCTCATAGGGGATACTGGTCACGTTCATACGCGGCAGACTCGACTGACCGCGAGCTCGACTCAGGAAGAGGGTGCCGCATGGCGGCGATGAAGCCGCGGACCGGCGACGGTCCGCTGGAGGTCACGAAGGAAGGCCGCGGCATCGTGATGCGCGTTCCACTCGAAGGCGGTGGCCGCTTGGTGGTGGAGCTGAACGCCGAGGAGGCCGGCGCCCTGGGCGACGCCCTCAAGAACGTCGTCGGTTGATCTCCACCCGTCGTCCCGCACTGCCGAGCCAGGTCTCACCCCCCGACGTCGCACTGAGCCGCTTCGCGGCGCACGCGATCGTGGGGGCCGAGGTCGTGGCCCTGCCGGTCTCCCCGGCTGACGAGTCCGTCGGAGTCACGCTCGGGCCCGGTGCCGCCGAGCTCGGCGACGTCCTGGGGCTCGACCTGCTCGGACTCGCCGAGGCGGCGAACGCCACGGGGACGACGGGTGAGGTCACCAGCCTCCCGGTGCCGCTCGGCGGCCCGGAGAACGGCGACCTGCGCCTCGTGCTGCTGGTCGGAGTGGGGTCGCAGACCCCCACCGACCTCAGGCGCGCGGGCGCAGCCGTGGCCCGCGCGACCCGCGGGCGCGGTGCGGTGGCGACGACGATCGCCACGCTCGACGCCGCCGCCGGGATCGAGGCCTTCGTGACCGGCGCGATGCTGGCGTCGTTCAGCTTCGACTGGCGCTCCGGGCAGCCCGAGCACGCGCCGGTCAAGCAGATCGTGCTGGCCGGGGTCGGTGCTGACACCGAGGACGACGACCGCGCCGCTCTCGAGCGCGCGGTGGCTCTCGGCGGTGCCGGCTGGCGCGCCCGGATGCTCTCCACCGTTCCGTCCAACCTCAAGAACCCCGCCTGGCTGGCCGAGCAGGCCGAGCAGATCGCCGGCGAGGCTGGGCTGACCTTCCGGGTCTGGGACGAGCGCGAGCTCGCCGACGGCGGCTTCGGCGGCATCATCGGGGTCGGACAGGGCTCCGAGACCCCGCCCCGCCTGATCCGTCTCGACTACACGCCGTCCAAGGCCGCCCTCGCTGGCACGGCGCTGCGCAAGGCGCCGACCGTCGTCTTGGTCGGCAAGGGCATCACCTTCGACTCCGGCGGCCTCTCGATCAAGCCTGCCCAGGCCATGGCGAGCATGAAGCGCGACATGACCGGTGGCGCCGTCGTCCTCGCGACCATGGCAGCCCTCGAGGCCGTCGGCTGCCCGGTGAAGGTCATCGGCCTCGTGCCGGCCGCCGAGAACGCCGTGTCCGGCTCCTCGATGCGACCCGGTGACGTGCTGCGCCACTACGGCGGCCGCACCAGCGAGATCACCAACACCGACGCGGAGGGCCGGCTCGTGATGGCCGACGCCATCGCGTATGCCGCCGCCGAGCTCGACCCGGCGGTCATCGTCGACGTCGCCACCCTGACCGGCGCCGTCAAGGTCGCCCTCGGCCAGGAGATCGGCGGGCTCTTCGCCAACGACGACGCTCTCGCCGAGGCGCTCCTCGCAGCCGGTGCCGGAGCAGGCGAGCCGTTCTGGCGCCTCCCGCTGTTCGCCGCCTACGAGGACAAGATTGCCTCGACGGTCGCCGACGCCGACAACGCCGGCGGGGGCCCGGGTGCGATCACCGCGGCCCTGTTCCTCCAGCACTTCGCCGCCGACGTCCCGTGGGCGCACCTCGACATCGCCTCCGTCGGGGACGCCCCCGAGGACCGCGACGAGTGGACCCAGGGGCCGACCGGCTTCGGCGTCCGCGCCCTGCTCACCTGGCTCGGCGGCCACGACCCGCTGGCGGGCGTGCGATGAGCGGGCAGCGTCGTGCGCTGACCGTGCGCTGGTCGCTCGCCGAGTCCCCCGAGGGGGTCGAGGAGGAGCTGGCGACGTACGTCGAGACCACCTCGCACGCGAAGTTCACCGGCCTGAGCGGGCTGCGCTACAAGACGTGGCGGATCTCGCCCGGTGAGTGGTTCGAGGGGCAGTACGTCTTCACGACCGACGAGGCGCGTGCCGAGTTCCAGGACAACTTCACTCCCGGCGCGGCTGGCGCCCCTGGCTCGAAGATCATCGGCAGCGCGCCGATCCTCATCGAGGCCTCCGACGTGATGGCCATCGCCGAGGGTTGGGACGGCTTCGAGCCGTCCGCGCGCTACTGAGCCGTCAGGCGCTCAGCCTTCCGGCGTCCAGACCTTCTTGGCCAGCAGCAGTCCGTCGCCGACGGGCAGCAGCACGGGCACGAGGCCGTCGTGCTCGAGCACCTGGCGGCCGAGGTCGCGGATCGCCGTCGTCTCGGCGTCGCGCTGCGACGGGTCGGCGACCCGGTCGTGCCACAGGGCGTTGTCGAAGACGACCACGCCGCCGGGACGCAGCAGCCGCAGCGCCTCGGTGAGGTAGGCGGAGTACTCCGTCTTGTCGCCGTCGGCGAAGACGATGTCGTAGTGGGCGTCGGTCAGTCGGGGCAGGACGTCGAGCCCGGCGCCGGCGATCGTGCGCACGCGCTGGCTCGCGAAGCCGGCCTCGGCGAACGTCTCGCGGGCCAGGCGCTGGTGCTCGGCCTCGACGTCGACGGTGGTGAGCACGCCGTCGGGACGCATCCCGCGCAGCAGCCACAGGCCGGAGACGCCGGTGCCGGTGCCGATCTCGACGACCGCCCGGGCCTCGAGCACGGAGGCCAGGAACTGCAGGGTCGCCCCGGCGCCGGAGCCGACGGCGACGACGCCGACCTCCTCGGCGCGCGCACGGGCGGCCTTCATCAGGTCGTCCTCGCCGACGAACGTCTCGGCGTAGGTCCAGCTGGCGGGGGAGACGGGGTCGGTCGGCGTGCTGGGCATGACAGAAACCTAGCGCCTGCGCGGCTCGAGCCCGCAGGGAACACGGGCGTCAGATGGTTCGTTGTCTCTTCACAGGCAACCTTCAGTCGCGACGACTAGCGTCAGAGGCTCGAGGTGCACCACTGAGGCACGACGAGAAGAGGACCACGATGAGTGCTGCTGACGGCGTCCCGACCTGGGACGAGATCGTCACGCGCCACTCCGACCGCGTCTACCGCCTGGCCTACCGGCTCACCGGCAACCGCCACGACGCCGACGACCTCACCCAGGAAGTCTTCGTGAGGGTGTTCCGGTCGCTGTCGACCTACACGCCCGGCACGTTCGAGGGCTGGCTGCACCGGATCACGACCAACCTCTTCCTCGACCAGGCCCGCCGCAAGCAGCGCATCCGCTTCGACGCACTCTCCGATGAGCGCGCCGACCGGCTGACCAGCCGCTGGCCGGCCCCCGAGACGGCCTACGCCGACCGCACCTTCGACGACGACATCGAGCGGGCCCTGGCGACGCTCCCTCCTGACTTCCGGGTCGCGGTCGTGCTGTGCGACGTCGAGGGCCTGACCTACGAGGAGATCGCCGACATCCTCGACGCCAAGCTCGGCACCGTGCGCTCCCGCATCCACCGCGGCCGGGCGATGCTCCGCACCGCCCTGGCCCACCGCGCCCCCACCGAGGGACGCGAGCGCTACTCGGGCCCGGCAGTCGCCCCGCAGCAGCAACGGGAGGTACGGCGATGACGCCGCTGGGTGGTCACCTCGGATCGCGCGTGAGCGCGCTGCTCGATGGTCAGCTCAGCGCCGAGGAGTCCGAGCGGGCCTGGGCCCACGTCCACGGCTGTCACCAGTGCCGCGACCTGGTCGAGCGCGAGGGGTGGATCAAGACCCGCCTCGCCGGCTCGTCGTCGACCCAGGGCGGGGCTCCCGACGCGCTCAAGGGCGCGTTGCTCGGTCTGCCTCCCGGCGACGTGCTCCGTGCGCTCTCCGCCCAGCGCCACGAGCAGCCGGCACCCACCCGCGCCCGTCGTGCGGCGGGTCTTGCGGCCATCGGCGGCGGGGCCGCGGGCGCTGCGGTGATGGGCGTCCTCGCCCTCGGAGCCGCACCGGCCGACGTCTCAAACAACGACCGCCGCCTCCCGGCGTCGCAGATGACCCCGGCCTCGGTGCCTGCAAAGGCGCCGTCGCGCGAGCTCAGCACGCCCTGAGGCCCCGCGAGCGAGGCCCAAACCCGGACACGTCACCACTGACCAGGGATGATGGTGCAGTGAGCGACGACAACGAGACAGGGCCGCGGGGACCCGGCCGGGCCGAGGGCCCGGAGATCTTCGCGCCGCCCGTCTACGGCCCCCCGGTGACGGCCCCTGTGGTGTGGCACGACTTCGCGCGTCCCGCGCCCGGAGCGCACCCGATGGCCCCCGGTGTGCACAGCTCGGGTCTCCGTCCGACGAGCCGCCGACGCGGGTTCGGCTCCGCCGCACTCATCCTGCTGCTCGGCCTGGGCGGCGGTCTCGGGGGCAGCGCTGTCTACGACGCGCTCGCCGACAACGAGGCAGCCGGCCCGTACGCCGGCGGGCTCGCCGACGTCGAGACCGTCGAGCTGCCCCCGGTCGAGACCGGCGGCGTGCAGGCCGTGGCCGAGGCGCTGCTGCCGAGCACCGTGCAGATCGTCGCCGACCTCGACGGCCAGGCCGGCGGCGCGACCGGGTCCGGCTTCGTGCTCGACAAGCAGGGCCACATCGTCACCAACAACCACGTGGTCGCCTCCGCGGCCGAGGACGACGGCGCGATCCAGGTCGTCGACTTCGACGGCAACAGCTATGACGCCGAGCTCGTCGGACGCAGCACGGTCTACGACCTCGCGGTGCTGCTGGTGCCCGGGGCGACCGACCTCCCGCCGGCCGCGCTCGGTCGCTCCGAGCGGCTGCGCGTCGGTGACGGCGTAGTGGCTTTCGGGTCGCCGCTGGGCCTCACCTCGACCGTCACGGCCGGCATCGTCAGTGCGCTGCGTCGACCCGTCACGACGGGCGCCGTCGGCGACGAGTCGTCGTACATCAACGCGGTGCAGACGGATGCCGCGATCAACCCGGGCAACTCCGGTGGTCCGCTGGTCAACCTGCGCGGCCAGGTGGTCGGGGTCAACTCCGCCATCGCCACCAACGGCGGCCCCACGGGAGACGCCGGCAACATCGGGGTCGGGTTCGCGATCCCGGTCGAGCAGGTGCGCATCACCGCCGACCAGATCCTCAAGACCGGCGAGGCGCGCTACCCCGTGATCGGCGCCGAGGTCAGCACCCGCGAGAGCTCGCTCTCCGCCGGCGCGCAGATCTCGCGGATCAACCTCGACACCCCGGCCCAGGCGGCCGGGCTCGCGGCCGGCGACGTCGTGATCGAGGTCGACGGGCTGCGCGTGAGCGACGGCATCGGCCTCATCGTCAACATCCGCAGCCACCAGCCGGGGGAGAAGGTGGAGTTCGTCTACCTGCGCAACGGCGAGGAGCGCACCACCACGGTGCAGCTGGGGAGCGAGACGGGCTAGTCCTGCCCCGGTCCTGCCCTGGTCCTGCTCTAGTCCTGCTCGGCCTCGACGTAGGGGTGCTCGGCCACGAAGGTCGCGGTGTCGCGATACATCTGCGCGATGTACTCCTCGAGCTTGCTGGCCTCGACGCGCCACTGACCGCGCCCACCGATCTTGATCGCCTCGAGCTCGCCGCGGCGCACCATGGCGTAGACCTGCGCGCTGGAGGTGCTGAGCACCTCGGCCACGTCGGCGAGGGTGAGGAAGCGGGGCGTGCCTGGCATGGGGTCATCGTCGCACTCCCGGTGCCGCGATCGGCCGGGACGCCCCCGAGGGCTGTGGAGAACGGGTTTGCGGACGCCGCATCCCGGCCACAATGGGCGGGTGTCCTCCACTCTCGGGAGCCCGCCCACCAGTCCTCCGCCCAACCCGCCTGCTCAGTCCGGGCCCGCGTCGTCCCAGGCGCGCGTCCCGCCCGCCACGCGTGCCTCGGCGCCCGGCTGGCGCGACCCACGGCTGTGGATCGGCGTCGCCATCGTGGCCGCCTCGGTCCTCGTCGGCACCCGGGTCCTGGCTGCGGCCGACGACACGGTCGCCGTCTGGGTCCTGGCCGACGACGCCGGCGTCGGTAAGGTGATCGCGCCCGACGACCTGGTCGCCGAGCGGGTGCGTTTCGCCGACGAGGCGGCCCTCGACCGCTACCTCGCGGTCGACGAGGCCCTGCCCGAGGGCCTGCGACTCCTGCGGGGCATCGGTGCCGGCGAGCTGCTCCCGCGGGCGGCCCTGGGCGAGGCCGGCCTGGGTGAGCTGTTCGAGGTCTCGCTCCCGGTCGCGCCGTTGCTCGTGCCGCCGTCGGTGACCTCCGGGTCGGTAGTCGACATCTACCTCTCCGAGCGCTCGGCCTCCGACGAGCGTCGTGCCTCCGGGCCTGCGCTGAGCGAGGTGACGGTCGTCGACGCGCCACCTCCGGAGGAGGCGTTCGCCGTCGGTGGTGACCGACAGGTCGTGCTGGCCGTGGAACCCGACGCCGTGGCCGACTTCTACGCCACTCTCGGCGCGCTGGGCGACCCGGTGATCACCGTCGTACGGC
>NZ_JAXMNS010000068.1:0-11699 GCF_034670285.1 Nocardioides sp.
GGTGGTGAAGGAGGTCGGCAGTGACGTCGAGGTGCACCTCGACACCGGCATCATGTCCGGGCAGGACGTCGTCGCCGCGATCGCCCACGGGGCGCACTTCACGCTCATCGGGCGCGCCTACCTCTACGGCCTGATGGCCGGCGGGCGTGAGGGCGTCGACCGGGCGATCGCGATCCTGGAGGGGCAGATCACCCGCACGATGCGGCTGCTCGGCGTGAGCACCCTTGACGAGCTCGAGCCGAGTCACGTGACGATGCTCGAGCGGCTCGCGCCACGGATCCGGTGACCGCCGCGGGTCGGCACCGGCTAGCGTCGTGGTCGTGACCACTTCTTCTGACACGACCGCCCTCCAGCCCACCTACGAGCAGGTCGCCTCGCTGCCGGCCTTCGCGCAGATGTCGGTGCCGACGGCGTTCGAAGACCTCAACGGCCACCTCAACATCCGCCACTACCTCGGGATCGCCAGCGAGGGCCTCGACGAGTCCCTCGTCGAGGTCGGCATCCTGCAGCAGTGGCCGACGATCGCGGGCTCCGCGGTCTTCACCGCCGAGCACCACCTGACCTACCTCTCCGAGCTGCGCACCGGCGACAAGATCTCGGTGCGGGTGCGACTGCTCGGCCGGTCGGCCCGGGCGGCGCACGTGCTGGTCTACCTGCTCGACGACGAGAAGCAGCGCGTGAGCTATGTGATGGAGGAGGTCTTCCTCCACATCGACATGGAGAGCCGCCGTACGGCCGAGTGGCCCGCCGACGTGGCCGCGGCCCTCGACGAGCGCGTCGCCCGCGACGCCGACCTCCCCTGGGAGCCGGCGCTCTCGGGGTCGATGTCGCTGCGCTGAGACCGGCCCGTCACGGCCCGCGCCGAACGCAGACACCGCGTCGGCATCGCCGGGGACGGCGAGGGTCAGCCGACGGGCTGCATCTCGCGGGCGCCGTCCACGGGGTCGCCGCCCTGGTCGCCGTCGTCCTCGTCGAGGTCGTTGCGCAGGTGCGGACGCACCAGCTTCTCGCCCTCGACGTCGACATCGGGCAGCAGCCGGTCGAGCCAGGCCGGGAGGTACCAGGCCTTCTCGCCCATCAGGTACATCAGGCCCGGGATCAGCACCATCCGCACGACGAAGGCGTCGATCAGGACGGCGACCGCCAGCGCGAAGCCGAAGGACTTGATGACCGGGTCCGGCTCGAGGACGAACGCCGCGAAGACGAACGTCATGATCACCGCGGCGGCGGCCACCACACGGGCCGAGTTGCGGAAGCCGTCGACGACCGCGTCGTGCGTGGAGGCGCCGTGCACGTGGGCCTCACGCATCCGGGTCACCAGGAACACCTGGTAGTCCATCGCGAGCCCGAAGACCACGCCGATCACGAAGATCGGCACGAAGCTGACGATCGGCTGGCCGTCGAAGATCCCGAAGGCGCCGTTCTGGAAGACCGCGACGGTCGCGCCGAGCGTGGCGAGCACGGTCAGCAGGAAGCCGAGGGTCGCGGTGAGCGGCACCAGGATCGAGCGGAAGACGATCATCAGCAGCAGGAAGGCCAGTCCGACCACGACCGCGAGGTAGAGCGGCAGGGCGCCGGTGAGCCGGTCGGAGACGTCGGTGGTGATCGCCGTCAGACCGGTGATGCCGATGTCGGTGCCGCTGGCCGACTCGATGGCGGACTCGCCCTCGCGGAGGTCCTCGAGGAGGTCCTTGGTGGCCGGGTCGTCCGGGCCGGACGACGGCAGCAGCAGCAGCTGGGTGCCCTCGGCCGGGCCCTGGTCCGACTCCGCAGGTGGCTGGAGGGCGGCGGTGTCGATCACGGCCGACACGCCGTCCTGCTCGGCGGCCCAGTCGACGACCGCGGCGAAGGCGTCGGTGCGCTGGGCTGCGGGGAGGTCCCGGCCGTCGACGACGATCTGGAACGGCGCCTCGCGACCCGGGCCGAAAGCGTCGGCGAGCAGGTCGCTCGCCTGGCGCTGGGTGGTCTCTGCCGACTTGGTGCTGTCGGTCGGGAAGGCGAGGTAGAGGTCCTTCAGCGGCAGGGCGAGCGCGCCGAGGCCGACGACGACCAGCAGCACGGCAGCCACCGGGCGGCGAGCGATCAGGCGCGCCCAGCGGACGCCGTTGTTGACGACGCGTCCGTGCTCGTCACGGGTGGGGCGGTACTTGCGCACCTGGCCGCCGAAGGCCTTCGACTTCATCAGGCCGAGGATCGCCGGCAGCAGAGTCAGAGCCACCAGGACGGCGAGGAGCACCGTCACCGCGGCGGCCAGGCCCATGATCGTGAGGAACGGGATTCGCACGACCGAGAGCGCCGAGAGCGCGATGAGCACGGTCAGGCCCGCGAAGACGACCGCGGAGCCGGCGGTGCCGACGGCACGGCCGACAGCCTCGGCCCGATCGGCGGTGTGCTCGAGCTCGCTCCGGTAGCGGGCCAGGATGAACAGCGAGTAGTCGATGCCGACCGCGAGCCCGATCATCGTGGCGAGCAGCGGTGCTGAGGAGGAGAGGTCGAAGAAGGCGGTCATGCCGGTGACCCCGGCGAGACCGAGACCGACGCCCCAGATCGCGGCGACGATGGGGAGCCCGGCAGCGACGAGGCTGCCGAAGGTGAGGATGAGGACCAGCAGCGCGAGGCCGATCCCGATGAGCTCGGCGGCGCCGCCCGGGGTGCCGAAGTCGCCCATGCCCTGGCCGTTCGCGGCGACCTGGAGGCCTGACTCGGACGCGGTCTCCATCGCGGCGAGGACGGGAGCCTGGGTGTCCTCGGTGACGTCGGTGACGGTCTCGACGTCGAAGTCGAAGGTGATCACACCGACCCGGCCGTCGGCCGAGACGGGAGCGAAGGCCTCGGCGCCCTCAGGGGGCGCGTTTGCTCCCTTCCCGCCCTGGGGCTGCTCCGCGGTGTCGCGTGCCTCGAGGGCCAGCACCGGGTTGAGGGCGTCGCGACCTTCGGCGCTGGTCAGCACTTCGGGGGCGGCCGGGCCGGTGGAGAGGTCGACGAGCAGCTGGGAGATGGCGTCGGCGTAGGGCTGGGCATCGATGCGCTCGCCCTCGGGGGCTGCGACGACGACGTTGACCGTCGCCTGGTCGAAGGCGTCCGTGGCTCCGGGGAAGAGCTCGGCCTGGAGGTCGGCCGCCTCCTCCGAGGGGATGCCCGGGATCGAGAAGCTGTCGGTCGTGGGCTTGGAGAAGGCAGCGGCGAAACCGCCGACGGCGATCATCAGCACCAGCCAGCCGGCGATGAAGATCGGCCAGCGCCGGTAGGCGGTCTTGCCAAGGCGGTAGAGCAGGGTGGCCATGGTGGTCTCCTGGGAAGGGTCGGGGAGAGGCGTGGGAGGGTGAGAGCGGTCAGGCGCCGAGAAGTGATCGGGCGGTGCGCAGGCTCTCGTCGAAGTGGAAGGCGATGGGGCGCTCGTCGGGGTCGACGAGGTACTCGTCCAGGGCGGCGTCGAACAGGGCGGCGAGCACGCCGACCGCGACCCGAGCCCGCTGGGCTGCGAAGGCCGGGCCCTCGCGGGTGATGATGTGCTGCACGATCTGGGCGCTGAGGTCGACGTAGCCCTCGTGGACCCGCGCCACCAGGCGCGGGTTGGCGAGCATGATCCGGCGGCCGCGCGCGAGCACGTCGCGGTCGAGGGCGTCGGTGCGCAGGAGCGGGAGCACCAGCGTGCGGAGGTCCTGCACCAGGTCGCGGTCGGGTCCGCCGGAGCAGAAGGTGTCGACGTCGTCGGGGTCGAGGATCGGGAAGACCCCCAGGACGGCGTCGATCTTGCTCGGGAAGTAGTTGAACAGGGTGCGGCGGGAGACCTCAGCAGCGGTGGCGAGGTCGTCCATGGTGAAGCCGTCCAGACCGGCCTCGTCGGTGAGCGTCTGGGCGCAGAGCATGATCCGGTCGGCGGTGAGGACCCGACGGTCCGTTGCACTCTTGATCATGTAGTGCAGGCTTGCACTTCCGCGTTGGTCAGTGCAATTCCCAATGGGTGTGATCTGCCCCTCAGCTCGCCGACTCTGCGCGAGGCGGCGGTCGTGGAGTGGGCTCGCGTAGCGTGCGCTCGTGCCGAACCCCACGAACAGTGCAGCCGACGATGCAGCCGACACAGCGGAGCACGACCTGGCAGCCAGGCTCCTCGACGCCCAGGTGCGCTTCCACCTCGACCGGTTGTCGGGGGAGCAGCAGGCCGTCACGGTGGCCCGCCTGGCGGAGTCGCTCCTCGCCGCCTCCCAGTCGCACCAGGTGGCCGACCTCGTCGACGCCGCCACCCTGCGCACCATCGTCGTCCGGGCCCTGGCGACGGTGCCGGCCAGCGCCGCGGTCAGCGGCTTCGTCGAGCTCGACGTCACCACGGCGTACGACGGCCCCGGCGAGCCGTTCCCGCTCGGTGAGGTCGTCGAGCGTGCCCAGGTCGAGGTGCTCGTCGACCGGGTGCTGGCGCTGACCCCGGCGCTCGAGCGGGGCCTGGACCGGCTCACCGAGTCGCCGCTCGTGGGCACCGTCGCCTCGCGGTTCATGGGCCGGGTGGTCGGTGAGGTCGTGCAGGCCAACCAGGCGGTGGCCGACAAGGTTCCCGGTCTGGGGTCACTGATGTCGTTCGGCACCAGCGCCGCCTCGAAGATGATGGGTGCTGCCGACAAGCAGCTCGAGGGGCTCCTCGGCGACACGGTCGGCAAGGGCGGGACCTTCGCCGTACGGCGGCTCAACCGCATCGTGCTGGAGACCCTGCGCGACCCCACGACTCGTGACGCAGTGCTCCAGGTGTGGGACCTCGCCGCGCGCGAGCCGGTCGCGTCGGTGGCCGGGAAGGTCTCGCGCGAGGAGGTCGACGGCGTCGTGGACGCCGTGCACGACCTGGCGGTCACCGGGCTCGCCGGCGAGCGGGTGGCGCAGCTGGTCGGCGTCGTCGTCGACGGCTTCTTCGAGCGCTTCGGCGGCTACACCCCTCCCGAGCTGCTCGACGAGCTCGACCTCGACCGCGCCGACCTGGTCGCTGACCTGGTGCGACTGGCCCCCGGGGTGCTCGACGCGCTGCGCGAGTCAGGGGACCTGGAGCGGATGGTGCGGACCGAGCTCGAGCCGTTCTACGCCTCCGCGGAGGTGCGTGACCTCCTCGGAGGCGCAGACGGTCCAGCGTGAAGGTCGATCAGCCGAGGACCTCGGACACCGACACGGTTCCCTCGCCGTCCTCGATCGCCTTCACGAGTGCGGTGACCTGGTCGTCGGTGAGGTCGACGTCGGTCTCGCCGAGCGCCTCGCGCAGCTCCTTGTCGACGGTGCCCTCGGTGGCGCCGTCCTGGTAGGAGGTCATCCGGTCGACGACGGCCTGGACTACTTCGTTGCGTTCGTTGCTCATGGCCACGTTTCTACCGACCCGTGAGCCGCGCGACCTCACCCCGAAGTCTGGGGGTTGCTCACACCCCGCGTGACAGGGTGGCGCCATGACTGATCCACACACGTCTCCGTCCGGTCCGATCGTCGTCACGGGAGCCAACGGTCTCGTCGGGTCGCGGGTCTGCGCGGCCCTCGCCGAGCGCGGCGTCACCGTGCGCGCCGTCGTACGACGATCGGGCACCGCACCGAGCCTGCCCGGCGTGCTGGAGTGGGTCGGCGACTTCCACGACCCGGGTGTGGCTGCAGCCGTGACCGACGGGGCGAGCGCCGTGGTGACGACGGTGCACCCGATGGGCAGCGACCTCGAGACCCAGCGCGCCATCGGGGTTGAGGGGACGCCGGTGCTCGCCCGCGCGGCGAAGGACTCCGGCGTCGAGCGGTTCGTCCACGTCTCGACCGCTGCGGTCTACGACCGTGCGCCGGAGGCCGGTGACATCAACGAGAGCTCCCCGCTGGTGGGCGACGACGGGGGCGACTACCCGGTCACCAAGCGCGACACCGACGCCGCGCTGGCCGACGTCACCGGACTCACGACGGTGCTCCTGCGCCCGCCGGCGATCCTCGGCGCCTCGAGCAGCTCGGTGTGGAACACGCTGCGACCCAAGGCGATGCGTGAGCGCGAGGAGGCGCGTCACGCGCGACCCGACGCGACCTTCCCGTGGGTGCACGTCGACGACCTCGCAGCCCTGGCCGCCGACGTGGCCTCGGGTGCGATCGCGGCCTCGGGTGACCCTGCGCGCGGCCCGGTGGCCGGTGCGACGACGGCGCTCAACGTGGCCGCCGGTCCTGCCACGCAGGCCGACTACTACCGCGCGGTGTGCAGCGCGGTCGGCGTCGAGCCGGTGTGGGACGACGGTCCCGCTTGGACCGGGCAGATCAGCAGCGCTCGGGCGCACTCCTGGGGCTGGACTCCGGCGGTGTCGCTGGAGGACGCACTGAGCGAGGTCAGGACCGGTCTGCGCGACTGAGGAGCAACGCGGTCGACTCGAGGTGGTGGCGCATCGCCTGCTCGGCGGTGCGGCCCTCGCCGTCGAGCACGGCCTCGACGATCGTCGCGTGCTCGGCGTGGATCTCGTCGAGGCTGCGTCCGGTCGCGGTGGTCGGCGGGCCCAGCAGGGCGGTGGTCGCCCGCAGCTGGTCGATGATCGCGGCCGCGCGGGCGTTGCCGGCGGCACGCAGCAGCGCGTCGTGCAGGGCGCGGTCGGCCGGCCAGAACGAGGCGGCATCGCCACGCTCGGCGGCGCCGCGCATGGTCTCGACGAGGCCGGCGAGGGTGTCTCGGTGCTCGTCGGTCGCGTGCTCGGCCGCGCGGCGACAGGCGGCCGGCTCGAGGGCGAGACGGATCTCGAAGATCTCCTCGATGTCGTGCGCCGTGGGCAGGACGACGCGGAACCCGCGGTTGCGGGCGATCTCGACCAGGCCCGCCTCGGCGAGGCGCAGCAGCGCCTCGCGCACCGGGCTCCGCGAGACACCGAGCAGCTCGGCGAGCTGGTAGACCGAGTACGTCGTGCCCTCGACGAGCTCGCCGGCCGCGATCGCGTCGCGCACCGCCACGGCGACGTCGTCGGAGAGCGACCCTCCCGCGGGGGAGGGCAGGATCAGTCGCGGCATGAGTAACATGTTACTCATGCAGCCAGTCAGCGACGTCGTCCAGGCCTTGACCCGCGCCGGTCTCGAGGCGCACGCCGATGCCGGCACGATCGCGATGTACTCCACCGACGCCTCGCTCTACCGGATCCCGCCGCTCGCCGTCGTCCGGCCGCGCCACGTCGACGAGGTGGCCGCGGCCCTGGCTGTCGCCCGCGAGCAGGGCGTGCCGCTGACCTCCCGCGGCGCCGGCACGTCGGTCGCGGGCAACGCGGTGGGGCGCGGGATCGTGCTCGACTTCTCCCGCCACCTCAACCGGGTGCTCTTGCTCGACCCCGACGCGCGCACGGCCGTGGTCGAGCCCGGCACCGTGCACGCGGTGCTCCAGAAGGCCGCCGCGCCGTACGGCGTCCGCTTCGGGCCCGACCCGTCGACCCACCCGCGCTGCACCGTCGGCGGCATGATCGGCAACAACGCCTGCGGCTCGCGGAGCCTCGCCTACGGGCGCACGTCCGACAACGTCGCCGGGCTGCGCCTCCTCACCGCGGCGGGCGAGACGATCACCACCGGCTACGACGCCACCGGCGCTCCCACCGTCGCCGGTGGTGAGTCGGTCGTCGCCGGCCTGCGCGACGTGATGGGTCGTCACCTCGCGACCGCACGCACCGAGTTCGACCGCTTCGGTCGCCAGGTGTCGGGCTACGCCGTGCAGCACCTGCTGCCCGAGCGCTTCGACCTCGGCCAGGCCCTGGTCGGCTCCGAGGGCACCCTCGGCGTGCTCACCGAGGCCACGGTGCGGCTCGTGGTCGACGCCCCGGTGCGGGTGGTGGTGGCGATGGGCTTCGCCTCGATCGTCGAGGCCGGCGAGGCCGCCCCGGCCGTGGTCGCCCACGGCCCGACGTCGTGCGAGGGGCTCGACTCCCGCCTGCTGACCGTGCTGCGCGAGCGGCGCGGCGAGGGGGCCGTGCCTCCGCTGCCCAAGGGCGACGCATGGCTCTTCGTCGAGCTCGCCGGCGACGACCTCGGTGAGGTGTCCGAGCGGGCCCGCGCCCTGGCGTCGTCCGGCATCGCGCTCGACGCCCTCGTCGTCGAGGACCCTCTCGTGCAGGCGCGACTGTGGCGGATCCGCGAGGACGGCGCCGGCATGGCCGGGCGCTCGCCCGCGGGCCGGCCGGCCTGGCCGGGCTGGGAGGACGCCGCCGTGCCGCCCCACATGCTGGGCTCCTACCTGGCCCGCTTCGACGAGCTCGTCTCGGCGCACGGCATGACCTCGGCGCCGTTCGGCCACTTCGGCGACGGCTGCATGCACGTGCGCCTCGACTACCCGCTCGACCGCCCCGACGGCACCGCCGCCCTGCGCGCTTTCCTCGTCGAGGCCGCCACGCTGGTGGGGGAGTACGGCGGGTCGCTGTCGGGCGAGCACGGTGACGGCCGCGCCCGCAGCGAGCTGCTGCCACACATGTACTCATCCGACGCGATCAAGCTCTTCGGCGCGGTCAAGCACGCCTTCGACCCCGACAACGTGCTCAACCCCGGCGTGCTGGTCGACCCCGACCCGGTCGACGCCGACGTCCGGTTCGCAGGCTCCTTCCCGCTCGAGCGCTCGGGCCGCAAGAAGCTCGCGTTCGCCTACCCGCACGACGACGGTGACCTCGCGCAGTCGGTGCATCGCTGCACCGGCGTCGGGAAGTGTCGGGCCGACAACTCCGCCTCGGGCGGGGTGATGTGTCCCTCCTACCTGGCCACCCGCGAGGAGAAGGACTCCACCCGCGGGCGTGCCCGCGTGCTCCAGGACGTCGTCCGCGGCGAGCTCGCCTGGGACGCCCCGGAGGTGCACGCCTCGCTCGACCTCTGCCTTTCGTGCAAGGGCTGCGCCTCCGACTGCCCGACCGGCGTCGACATGGCGACCTACAAGTCCGAGGTGCTCCACCAGACCTACAGCCGCTCGGCAGGTGGACGCCGGCTGCGGCCGCGCGCGCACTACTCGCTGGGTCGGCTGCCGCTGTGGGCGCGACTCGTGGGTCTCGTGCCGGGACTGGCCCTGGTCGCCAACCTGATGCTGCGGCTGCCCGTGCTCGGCGCCCTCGGCAAGTGGGTCGCCGGGGTCGATGGACGACGCTCGGTGCCGGCCTTCGCCCGTCGGTCGTTCCGGTCGTCGTACGACGGTCCGACGCCGGCCGCTGCCGCGGGCAAGCCGGTGATCCTCTTCGCCGACTCCTTCTCCGACGCCTTCGACCCCGAGGTCGCCGCCGCGACCGTGCGCGTTCTCGAGGACGCCGGCTACGCCCCGCGGCTCCCGGACTCCCGCGTCTGCTGCGGGCTGACCTGGATCACCACCGGCCAGCTCGACGCCGGACGACGGATCCTGTCCGACACCGTCGCGACCCTCGTGGGCGCTGCGCGCGACGGCGTGCCGATCGTGGGCATCGAGCCGTCGTGCACCGGCGTGCTGCGCTCCGACGCCGTCGAGCTGCTCGACACCGACGACGCCCGGGTCGTGGCCGCCGCGACGAAGACACTGGCCGAGCTGCTCGCCGACACCCCGGGCTGGAACGCCCCGGACCTCTCCGGCACGACGGTCGTCGCCCAGCCGCACTGCCACCACCACGCGGTGATGGGCTGGCAGGCCGACGCCGACCTGCTCGCGTCCACCGGAGCCACGGTGCAGCGGCTCTCGGGCTGCTGCGGGCTCGCGGGCAACTTCGGCGTGGAGATCGGTCACTACGACGTCTCGGTCGCCGTCGCCGAGCAGCAGCTGCTCCCCGCGCTCGACGCCGCCACCGACGCGGTCGTGCTCGCCGACGGCTTCTCCTGCCGCACCCAGGTCGCGGACCTGCGCGACCGGCCGTCGGTGCACCTGGCGCAGCTGCTGGACGGCGGCAGAATCACCACTTAACTGGTGAAACTCCCGGTTCCTGCACGGAACTTCATGACACAAGCGGGAGTTTCACCGCTGAAGTGGTGAAACTCCCCGAGCTCACGCGGAGGCCTCCACCAGCCCCACATCAGCGACGTCGGCGCGAGCGCGGGCGTGGACGTGCGGCACGAGCGCGGTCAGGGCGAGGCCCACGAACGCCGCGACGGCGCCGATGGCGAAGCAGAGCTGGTAGGCACCCTCGGTCGGGATCAAGAGTCCGTTGAAGTCACGGGTCGAGGCCGTCAGCACCGTCACCATCACCGCGGCGGCACTCGTCGTACCGATCGAGCGCATCAAAGCGTTGATGCCGACGGCGGCGCCGGCCTCGCGGGGCGAGACGTTGCCCATGATCAGGGTGGGCATCGCGCCGTACCCGATCCCGACGCCGGCTGCGGCGATGCTCGAGGCGATGAGCAGCTGCCAGGGGGTGGCCATCAGGAAGAACGCCGTGAGGTAGCCCAGGCCGAGCACCAGGGCGCCGATCATCAGGGTCTGCTTGGGTCCGATGGCCTGGATCAGCCGGCCGGAGACCGGGGCGAAGGCCATCATCACCAGCCCACCGGGCGCCATCCACAGGCCTGCAGCGAGCAGCGTCTGGCCCAGCCCGAACCCGGTGGCCGTGGGCAGCTGAAGGAGCTGGGGCATGACGATCGACATCGCCATCATTCCGAAGCCGATCGCGATGGCGGCCAGGTTGGTGAGCAGCACCGGGCGGCTCGAGGTCGCGCGCAGGTTGACCAGGGGCTCGCGCCGACGCAGCTCGTAGGCGCCCCACACGAGCAGGACGACGATGCCGGCCGCGATCGAGCCGAGCGTGCGTCCGCTGGCCCAGCCCCAGGCGTTGCCCTTCGACACGCCGATCAGGGTCGCGACCAGGCCGATCGTGAGACCGACCGTGCCGACGAGGTCCAGCGAGCCGCCCGCGTGGTCGTTGCGGTGCGGGACGAGGGTCACCGCGCCGAGAGTCATCACGGCGGAGAGGGCGGCGCCCATCCAGAAGATGGCGTGCCAGTCGAAGGTCTGCGCGACGAAGGCCGACAGCGGCAACCCGATCGCGCCGCCGACGCCGAGCGTGGCGCTCATCGCGGCGATCGCGGTGTGCGAGGTCCTGGGGGGAGTGATCTCGCGGATCAGGGCGATGCCGACAGGGATGAAGCCCAGCGCCATCCCCTGGAGTGCTCGTCCGGCGAGCATCGGTGCGAGCGAGTCCGACAGCGCCGAGACGACCGAGCCGACGACCAGCAGGGCGGACGTCGCCACGAGGACCCGCTGCTTGCCTAGCAGGTCGCCCAGGCGGCCGCTGAGCACCATCGAGACCGCACCGGCCAGCAGGGTGATCGTGACGACCCACCCCGCGTTGGAGGGGGACGTGTCGAGCAGCGTGGGCAGCTGACCCTGGATCGGGACGACGAGGGTCTGGGTCAGTGAAACCGTCATGCCGCCGAAGCACAGGACCAGGACGGTGAGCAGCCCGCGAGAGGGCGGAGTGGTCGCGCGCATGGTTGTGTATCTTACACATCGCATCCCGGTCTGGAAGGATGGTCGCGATGCCCCCTGCCCCGACCGCTCGGCGAAGGAGCCGACAGATGCCTACGCAACGACCCGTGAACGACCCGGAAGGCCTGCGGGACCCAGAGAACTCAGTGGGCTCAGTGGACTCGGTGGACTCGGTGGACTCAGCACACCTGGTCGACCTCGCCGCGCTCGCCGGTGAGCTGCTTCGGCTCCAGCGGCGTCGGACGTCGGTCTACGAAGGGGTCGTGCTCGACAACTCTGCCTTCCGCCTGCTGTGGGTGCTCAGTGACGGCACGCCGCGCACGTTGCG
>NZ_JAXMNS010000069.1:0-11629 GCF_034670285.1 Nocardioides sp.
GGGCCCTCGCCGCGACCGCCGCCCTGGCTCTGCTGGCGCTCGTCGGCGCCTGCTCGGTCGGCAGCGAGTCGGACTCGGCCTCCTCCACCGCCGGCGGCACGGCCGACTTCGCCCTCCCGGAGTCGGCACCCGTCGGCGCTCCCGAGGAGGCGGACGCCGGTGGCCGGGCCGCGGCCGACGGCTCGAGCGTGACCACGACCAGCAAGCAGGTCACACCCGGCGAGTCGCGCTCGGTGATCCGCACCGGCAACGTCGCCCTGCGCTCCGGCGACGTGCCTGCCGCGCGCTTCGACGTCGGCAAGGTGCTGGCTGCGCACGGCGGAGAGGTCGCCCAGGAAAGCACCCGGGCCGACGCGGACGGCGACGCCGAGTGGGTGCAGCTCACGCTCCGCGTGCCCGTCGCGAAGTTCGACTCCGCGATGACCGCCCTCCAGGAGGTGGCCGACCTCATCGACGTCTCGACCAGCACCGAGGACGTGACCACCGAGGTGATCGACACCGACGTCCGCGTCGCGCTCCAGCGGCGCAGCATCGAGCGGATCAGCGTGCTCCTCGACAATGCCGCCGACCTGGGCGACATCGTCAGCATCGAGAGCGAGCTGTCGCGACGCGAGGCCGACCTCGGCTCGCTGGAGAAGCGCCAGGCGTTCCTCGCCGACCAGACCTCGATGGCCACCATCACCGTGTCGATCGAGCCGCTGCGCGAGGACGAGGAGCCGCCCGCGGACGACGACCGCGACGGCTTCCTGGCCGGTCTCGACGCCGGGTGGAACGCCCTGAAGGACGTCACCACCGGGCTCCTCACCGTCGGCGGCGCCGTGCTGCCCTTCGCGCTCGTGGCCCTCGCGTTCGCCGTCCCCGGCCGACTGCTCGCGCGTCGCTACCTGAAGCGGACGCCGGCCGCCGCACCGCCGCCCCCGGCCACCGCCTGACTGCTCGAGGATCGGTGCCACCAGGTGACACCGATCCTCGAGTGGTCGGCGCACAGCTCGGTTGTCCACAGGCCCGGCTCGCACCGGTGGCGGCGCGACGCCTCCGCCCGCACGATCAACGCGTGCTCCCGTACGACGCTCGCGCCCTGGCCGACCTGCTCCTGTGGCAGGAGGGCGTGGTCTCGCGCCGCCAGCTCCTCGACCTCGGCGCCCGGCCCCACGACGTACGGCGCCTGCTGCGACGGCGAGACCTCAACGTGGTGTGGCCAGGCACCTACGTCGACCACACCGGTCCACTCACCCAGGACCAACGGGCGTGGGCCGCGGTGCTGCACTTCGCACCGGCCGCGCTGTGCCTCGACTCGGCGCTCCCCCGCCCGGACCCGCGCAAGCCCATCCACGTGGCCGTCGCGCTCGACCGCAGCGTGCGACCGGTCGAGGGTGTGCGGGTGCACCGAATGGCTCACCTCGATCTCCGCAGGCACCCGACCGCGCTCCCGCCGCGCGTGCGGGTCGAGCACGCAGCCATCGACGTGGCCCTGGCCCAGCGAGACACCGCGGGCACGTTCCGGGTGCTCGCTGACGTCTGCCAGACGCGACAGACCACGGCGCCGCTCATCGCCGCAGCACTTCGCGACCGCCCGCAGGTCCCCCACCGCGGCCTGCTGCTCGAGCTGCTCGACGACCTCGAGGCCGGAGCCTGCTCCGTGCTCGAGCGGGAGTACCTCCGCCTCGAGCGCGTCCACGGCCTCCCGACCGCCCATCGGCAGCGACGCGACACTCTCCGCGGACGCGCCTACTACCGCGACGTGCCCTACGACGACTTCGCCCTCGACGTCGAGCTCGACGGGCGCGCCTTCCACGACACGGCGGGCGCTCGCGCGGCTGACCTCGAGCGCGACCTGGACACCGTCGTCGACCAGGCGACGTTGACGGTGCGACTCGGCTACGCCCAGGTGTTCACCCACGGCTGCCGCACCATCGCCAAGGTCGCGACGCTGCTCCAGAAGCGCGGCTGGGCCGAGGACCCCGTGAGCTGTCCCGACTGCTCGCGGAATGGTGCCACCAGGTGACACCGATCCTCGAGTGGTCGGGTCAATCGAGCGGGTAGCTCTGCACGAACTCCGTCAGCCGTGCGAGCTGGTCGGGGTCGGTGGAGGGGATGACGCCGTGGCCGAGGTTGAAGATGTGGCCCTTGGCGGCGCGGCCGGCCTCGATGACCTCGGCGGCCCGCGCGGTCATCACGTCGGTGGGGGCGAAGACCAGGGTCGGGTCGAGGTTGCCCTGGACGACGCGGTCGCCGACGAGCGGGATCGCCGAGGCGAGCGGGGTGCGCCAGTCGACGCCGACCACGTCAGCGCCCGCCTCCCCCATCAGGCCGAGCAGGTTGGTGGTGCCGACGCCGAAGTGGATGCGCGGGACACCGAGCGAGCCGACCTGCTCGAGGACGCGCGCGGAGTGCGGCATCACGTGCTGCTGGTAGTCGGCGGGCGTCAGGGCACCGGCCCACGAGTCGAAGAGCTGCACGGCCGAGGCACCGGCCGCGACCTGCACCTCGAGGTACGACGCCGCGATGCCGGCGATCTTGCGCATGAGCGCGTCCCAGACGTCGGGGGCGCCGAACATCATCGCCTTGGTCTTCGCGTGCTCCTTCGAGGGACCGCCCTCGACGAGGTAGGAGGCGACCGTGAAGGGCGCGCCCGCGAACCCGATCAGCGGGGTGCCACCGAGGCCGTCGACGAGACGCCGCACGGACTCGGTGATGAAGCCGACGTGCTCGGGCGTCAGGTCGGGGATCGCCTCGACGTCGGCCAGGGTCTCGACCGGCGAGGCGACGACCGGACCGATCCCGGGCTTGATGTCCAGGTCGACCCCGACCGCCTTG
This sequence comes from Nocardioides sp., assembly GCF_034670285.1. Lineage (GTDB taxonomy): Bacteria > Actinomycetota > Actinomycetes > Propionibacteriales > Nocardioidaceae > Nocardioides. The sequence continues at coordinate 2,818 of NZ_JAXMNS010000069.1, forward strand.
AGCGGGAGCACGATGTCGGAGAAGAAGATGGCGGCGTCGACGCCGTAGCGGCGCACCGGCTGCATGGTGATCTCCACCACGAGGTCGGGCTCCATGCACGACTCGAGCATGCCGATGCCCTCGCGCAGCTTGAGGTACTCAGGCAGGGAACGGCCCGCCTGGCGCATGAACCACACCGGCGTGTGGGGCACGGGCTCACCGCGCGCAGCCTTGAGGAACGCGCTCTGGTCGGGTGTCGAGATGTCGGCCACGAGGGCAAGCCTCTCAGGTCGCCCGGCGTGTTCGCATGTCGGATCCGGCGCCCCGACCTACTGTGAGGGCATGGTCGTGCGTCATGAAGTGAGCCCGGGCCCCGGCTCCGTGCCCACGGAGTTCCGCGAGGCCGTGGCCGAGATGCGTCTGGCGACCCTCCGACCGGAGGTCTTCTGCGAGGAGATGCCGGCTCCGCAGCGCATCGCTCCCTTCGCCGCCGCCCTGTCCGCCGACGTCACCGTCGACGACACCGACATCGGCACCGGGCGCATCATCCTGCTCCACGACCCGGCCGGCAACGACGCGTGGGAGGGCACCTTCCGGTGCGTCGCCTACGTCCGCTGCGAGATCGAGGTCGACCTCGTCACCGACCCGTTGCTCTCCCACGTGGGCTGGACCTGGCTCACCGAGGCCCTCGACGCGCATGGCGCCGACTACCTCGCGGAGTCCGGGACCGTGACCCGGGTGGCCACCGAGAGCTTCGGCGGGATGGCGGAGGAGTCCGGCACCGCCCAGATCGAAATCCGTGCCTCGTGGACACCGCGTCCCGGGCCGATCGGTCTACCCATTGCACCGCACGTCGAGGCCTGGGGCGAGCTGCTCTGCACCGCCGCCGGCCTCGAGCCCGTTCCCGAGGGAGTCGCCCTGATGCCGAGCAGGCGCGGGCAGCGAGGCACCCACGGATGACTTCAGGAGACATCGTCGACACCGAGCCCGACCAACCAGCCGAACCAGCAGAGTCCGACCAACCAGCAGCACCGGTCGAGCTCGCCGAGCTGCTCACCCTGGCGGACGGACTGCCCGAGGTCACCGAGACCGAGGAGGGCCTTGCCGAGGTCTGTCGTCAGCTCGCTGCGGGCACCGGCCCCGTCGCCATCGACGCCGAGCGCGCGTCGGGCTACCGCTACTCCAACCGCGCCTACCTGATCCAGCTGCGGCGCAACGGCAGCACCACCGCCCTGATCGACCCGATCGCCTTCGACTCCCTGGCCCCGCTCCAGGAGGTGCTCGCCGGCACCGAGTGGATCCTGCACGCCGCCACGCAGGACCTGCCCTGCCTCGACGAGATCGGCCTGCACCCCGACGCCCTCTTCGACACCGAGCTCGCCGGGCGACTGCTCGGCTATCCCCGGGTCGGCCTCGCCACCCTGGTGGAGACGCTGCTCGGCTTCCGGATGAAGAAGGAGCACTCCGCGGCCGACTGGTCGACGCGCCCGCTGCCGAAGGCCTGGCTCGAGTACGCCGCCCTCGACGTCGAGGTGCTCGCCGAGCTGCGTGACCGGCTCGCCGAGGAGCTCGAGGAGACCGGCAAGGCCGAGTGGGCCCGCCAGGAGTTCGACCACCTGCGTGGCTTCCAGGCCCCGGTGCGCCAGGAGGCCTGGCGCCGTACGTCGGGTGTGCACCGCGTGCGTGGACGACGGGCCCTCGGCTCGGTCCGGGCGCTGTGGGAGACGCGCGACGAGATCGCAGCCCAGCGCGACGTGACCCCGGGGCGCATCGTCCCCGACGCCGCGCTCGTCGCGGCGGCGGTGGCCCAGCCCGAAGATCGCAACGCGCTCCTGGGCACCAAGGGCTTCCACGGCCGTGGAGCCGAGCGCTACGCCTCGCGCTGGATGGAGGCGCTGTCCGCGGCCGCCGCCCTCGACGAGGACGACCTCCCGGCACGCTCACCTCGCGGTGACGGACCGCCGGTGCCGCGCGCCTGGGCCGAGAAGGACCCCGTGGCCGGACGGCGACTGGCGTGGGCCCGCGAGGCGATGACCCAGCTCTCCGAGCAGCACCAGGTGCCGCAGGAGAACCTCCTCACCCCCGACACCATGCGCCGAGTCCTGTGGACTCCCCCGGAGACCCGCGACGTCGGCGACCTCCTCGACCAGGTGGTCGACCGGCTCACCGACCTCGGCGCCCGGGCGTGGCAGGTCGCCCTGACGGCGCCGCTCATCACGACCGCGATCCTCGAGGCCGAGCGCGAGCCCGAGCCCGTCGAGCCTCAGGAGGTCGAGGGCACAGACGACTCAGCGGGCTCCGGCGACCCCGGAAGCTCCGTGAAGTCGGACAGCTCGGAGTCCTCCGGCTCGTAGGTCGGGTCCAGCACGGTCCGCGAGGTCGCATCGATCAGGTTGGTGGCGACCTCGATGTCGGGCGGGAGCGTCATCGAGAAGAGCTGCTCGACCAGTCCGCCGACGGCGCTCTGCAGCGCAGGATCGTTGGTGGCGAGCGGCAGCAGCTCCATCGCGTCGACGCTGGCGTTGAAGGCTCCGGCGTGCTCGGGCTGGCGGCCGGGCTGGAGGAACTCCACCGAGCGCGCGACCGAGGTGTTGGCCGGCACCGTGTAGCCGGCCTCGGCGACGGGCTCGAAGCCCTCGGCCGAGACCAGGTGCACCAGGAAGTCGGCCGAGCGCTGGACCCACTCACCGGGAGCGATGCAGATGCCGGTCACGTCGCCGGTGGTGGCGGTGCGGCCCACGCGCGGCATCGGCATCACGTCGAAGTCGAGGTCGGGCACCTTGCGCAGGCCGGGGGTGAGCGAGCGTTCGCCCTGCAGCATCGCGAGCCGTCCGCGCTCGAACCACTCCTGCGGGGTGGCCTTGCGCAGCTGGGTGTCGGTGAGGGTCACCAGCGGGTTGCGGGCCAGGGCCAGCAGCGTCGCCAGGGTCTCCTGGTTCTCGCCGCTGCTGAGGTCCAGCGAGGTCGGCTCGACGTCATCGTCGAAGAGGGAGCCGCCGCCGGAGTAGAGGTAGGGAGCGATCGAGGCGAGGGTCGGCTCGATCGTCAGGCCGCGCGACTTCGCACGCTTGTGGGTGCCGAACTCCGCGGCGGCGGAGAACTCCTCGAAGTCCCAGCCACCCATCTCGTCCTCGGGCGTCGGCATCCCGCGCAACCGCATCACGTCGAAGTCGATGAGGTCGGTGTTGAGATACATCACCGTCGGTGAGACGCCGTACGGCATGCACTGCAGGTCGTTGCCGCGCGAGAGCGCCTCGATGGTGTCGAGGGGGTAGTTGTCGCCATAGCTGAGGTTGCGGTCCTCGAGGAGCGAGAACAGCGGCACGTTGCGGCCCTCGTCGACGACGTCGGAGAGCTGGTCACGTCGCACCTGGTAGATGTCGGGGTCGGCGGTGCCGGTCTCGATGGCGCGCATCATCGCCTCGCTCGTCGCCCAGCTCTGCAGCGTGACCTCGACCGTGGTGGCGCGGGCGTTGTAGTCGTCGACGACGACCTGGTAGGCCTCGAGCTCGGCCTCGACACCGAAGACGCCATAGGTGAGCTCGGCCCGCTCGACGGGCGGAGCGGTGGGGCTCGGCGAGGCGGACGGCGTCGTGGTCGGGCCGCCCATCTGCGACTCGGTCGTGCAGGCGGCCAGGCTCAACGAGGCCACGCAGGCCAGCGAGATCAGTGGGGCGCTCAGGGAGCTGCCGGGGCGGCGCAACATCGGTGCCTCTCGGGCTCGGTGGCGGTCGTGCCGGGGAGGGGTCCCGACGGGATCAGCCTACCGAGCGGAGTCGAGCACGCCGGACTGGGAGCGCCTCACGGCGCGTGGCCGCTCGTAGCGGCTTATTGTGGGACCCGGGGCTGCCGCAGCCCGACGTGCTCGACCTGTCCCACTGTAGTCGCTGAGGCCCTCAAGCCAAGCGTGCTTCGCGCTCCAGCTCCGAGGCCGCCCCGAGCTGTTCGGCCAGCAGCAGCATGCGTCGCACCTCGACGTCGGTCGGCTCGGCCAGCAGGGCCCGACCGGTGGCCACCACCCGTGCGAAAGCACAGGCCCGCAGCAGGACGTCGGCGTAGTCACGGGTGGCGATGCCCAGCAGCACCTGGTCGATCATCGCGCGCAGCTCGTCGGGGCCGGGCGGGTCGGCGACCCCCGCGACCACGTTGGCGACCTCGGCTCGCGCGCGGCCGGCGTCGTACTCGCGAGCGACCCGTACCGGGTCGGCGTGCACCCACGTGCGCAGGAGGTAGAGCCGCCACAGGCTCCCGGCCAGCGAGTCGGCCGGCGAGCCTGCCCAGACCTCGGCGATCGTCTCGATGCCCTCGGTGTCGGCGAGGTGGAGCAGCCGCTCGGCGACCTCTCCGTCGGCGCTGTCGCGCGCTCCGCGCACGAACAGCACGGCGGCGCGGTCGGCGGCCTCGCTCACCAGCGCCGGGTCGGAGCCGCCCTCGAACTCGTCGAAGTAGTCGGCCCAGCGGGCCAACGGCTTGTGGTGGGGACGCTCGGACATTCCTCGACCCTACGCGCCGACCGCAGGGCCCCTAGGAGTCGAGGGCCTTGCGGATCCGCTTGTCGCTGACGGGTCCGTCGGTGCCGAGCTGCTGCGCCCACAGCGACACCCGGAACTCCTCCAGCATCCAGCGCACACGCCGCAGCGCCTCCCCCGGAGGGCGTCCCTCGGGCAACGCCTCCACCCGGTGCAGGTAGGCCTCCTGCAGCTGCGCGACCTGGTCGTGGAGCAGTCGGTCACGGTGCATCGCTCCCCCGCCCTCGTCGAGCTTGGCGCGACGCGTCTCCATCGCACGCAGGTAGACCGGGAACCGGCGCAGCCGGGCCGCGCCCGCCGCGGAGATGAAGCCGGGGTCGACCAGGCGCGCGAGCTGCGCCTTCATGTCGGTCAGCGCCGGCAGCTGGGCCATCTCGGCGCGACCGGCCAACGCCTTGTCGGCCGATCGCCAGTGCTCGAGCACCCGCAGGACGTCGGCCAGCGTGGCGCGGACGGCGGCCTCGTGGTCGCGGGCGGCCTCGGCGACGAGGGCGTCGAAGGCCGCCTGGTCGCGCACCTCCTCGCGGGTGTCGACGAGGTCGGCCAGCACCGCCGCACGGCAGTCGGCGAGCACCTCGGCGGCCCCGGCGTACGGCGTCGCCACGAGCGCCAGCTTGTCGCGGGTCGACAGCCCGCCGTCGCGCTCGTCACGCGACTCCAGGCGCGGGTCGGGCACCGCCAGGAGGAGCAGGCGTCGTACGCCGAGCCGGTGACGGGCGGCTGCCTCCTCCTCGGACCCGACCACCACGAGACCCACGGTGCTGCCCTCGTCGACGAGAGCGGGGTGGGCGGTCACCTCGTGGCCCGCGCGTCGCTGGGTGATCGAGGTCGGCAGGTCACCGAAGACCCACGACGTCTCACCGGTGCGAGTCAGCCCGGAGCCGTCGGCGACCTCCGCGAGCGCCTGCGCGAACTGCGGGCGCAGCGGCGCCTTGAGCGCCTCGAGGTCCTTGCCGCGCGCCTGCTCGGTGCCGGTGTCGTCGACGACGCGGTAGGTCGGGCGCAGGTGCTCGGCGATCTTGGACCAGTCCCAGGCGTCGCGCGGCACGACGACGCCGGTGGTGGCGCGACACCAACGCTCGAGCGCGTCGAGCAGGGGCTCCTCCCCCGCCGGCGTCGCGGCGAGGAAGTCACGAGCGCGGTCGGGCGCCGGGACGAGCGAGACCCGCAGCGGCTTGGGCAGGCTGCGGATCAGGGCGGTGACCAGCTCGAGCCGCAGACCAGGGACGTTCCAGGAGAAGTCGTCGTCGCCGACCTGGTTGAGGGTGGCGACCGGGACGTCGATGGTGAGGCCGTCGTCGGCCGAGCCCGGCTCGAAGTGATAGCTGATCGGGAAGGTCAGCCCCTCGCTCCCCTTGCCGCCGCCCTGCCAGGTGATCGGGTAGTCGGTCTCGGCCACCGGGTCGGCGCTGTCGTGGGTGAGCATGTCGAGGTCGAAGGTCAGCAGGTCGGGCTGCTCGTGGCGCACCTTCTTCCACCAGGTGTCGAAGTGCGCGCCACTGACGACCTCGGCGCCCACGCGGGCGTCGTAGAAGTCGAAGAGTGTGTGCTCGTCGACGACGATGTCGCGCCGGCGGGCCCGGTGCTCGAGCTCGGCGGCCTCGTCGAGCAGGGCGCGGTTCTGGGTGAAGAACTTCTGCCGCGTCGACCACTCGCCGTACACCAGGGCGTGGCGGATGAAGAGCTCGCGGCTGAAGGCGCGATCGACCTTGCCGAAGGAGATGAGGCGGTCGGCGACCAGCGGCACGCCGTACAGCAGGACGCGCTCGTGGGCCATCACCGAGGCACGCTTTTTCGACCAGTGCGGCTCGGAGTAGGTGCGCTTGACCAGGTGGGCGCCGATCGTCTCGGCCCACTCGGGCTTGATCGCGGCGTTCTGGCGGGCGAAGAGCCGGCTGGTCTCGACGAGCTCGCCGGCCATCACGAACGCGGGGGGCTGCTTGGCCAGGCCGCTGCCGGGGAAGATCGCGAACTTGGTGCCGCGCGCGCCGAGGTACTCACGCATGGGACGGCGACCTGCGCCGCGCTGCTCCTTCTCGCGTTCCTCGAGGAGGCCGACGTGGCTGAGGAGTCCGCTCAGGAGCGCCTGGTGGATGCCGTCGGCATCGGGCAGGTCGGCCGGTCGACCGACTTCGAGTTTCATTTCCTTGCACACCTGGCGCAGCTGCGACTCGAAGTCCTGCCACTCACGCACCCGCAGGTAGTTGAGGTACTCGCGCTTGCACATCCGACGGAACGCGCTGCTGCTGAGCTCGCGCTGCTGCTCCTTGAGGTAGCGCCACAGGTTGAGCCAGCTGAGGAAGTCGGAGCCCTCCTCCTTGAACCGCGCGTGCTGCTGGTCGGCCTGGGGGCGCTGCTCGGCCGGACGCTCGCGCGGGTCCTGCAGCGACAGCGCCGCGGCGATCACGATCACCTCACGCGTGCACCCGAGCCGCTCCGCCTCGAGGATCATCCGCGCCAGGCGGGGGTCCATCGGCAGCCGCGCGAGACGCCGTCCGACGTTCGTGAGCTGGGGGCCGTCCTGCGGCTTCTGCGGCTTCTTGTTGCGACCGCCCCGGCGAGACGGTCCCTGACCTTTCGCACGCTCCCGCGGCGCGTCACCGTGCGAGACGTCAGGGGCTGTCGCGGAGGTGACGGCCCCGAGCTCCTCCAGCAGCTGGACGCCGGCCTGCACGTTGCGCTTGTCGGGGGGCTCGACGAACGGGAAGCGAGCCATGTCGCCGAGACGCAGCGAGGCCATCTGGAGGATCACCGAGGCGAGGTTGGTGCGCAGGATCTCGGGGTCGGTGAACTCGGGTCGACCCTCGAAGTCCTCCTCGGCGTAGAGACGGATGGCGATGCCGGCCGCGACGCGACCGCAGCGCCCCGAGCGCTGGTTGGCCGAGGCCTGGCTGATCGGCTCGATCGGGAGACGCTGCACCTTCGTGCGCACCGAGTAGCGCGAGATGCGCGCGACGCCGGTGTCGACGACGTACCGGATGCCGGGCACGGTCAGCGAGGTCTCGGCGACGTTGGTGGCCAGCACGACGCGACGCCCCACCCCGGCCGGGCGCGGGGAGAACACGCGGTGCTGCTCGGCGGAGGAGAGCCGCGAGTAGAGCGGGACGACCTCGGTGCCCCGCGGCCCCTCGGCGAGGTGCGCGAGGGCGTCGGCGGTGTCGCGGATCTCGCGCTCGCCGGGCAGGAACACCAGGACGTCGCCCGGCCCCTCGGCCGAGAGCTCCTTGACGGCCTCGACGATCGCCTCGGTCTGGTCGCGGGTGACGGTCTCGCCGTCCTCGTCGTCCTCGGCGAGGTCGATGAGGGGGCGGTAGCGCACCTCCACCGGGAAGGTGCGGCCGGAGACCTCGATGATCGGCGCGGGCGTGCCGGCGGCATCGGCGAAGTGCTCGGCGAAGCGGTCGACGTCGATGGTCGCGGAGGTGACGATCACCTTGAGGTCGGGCCGGCGTGGCAGGAGACGCTTGAGGTAGCCGAGGAGGAAGTCGATGTTGAGGCTGCGCTCGTGGGCCTCGTCGATGATGATCGTGTCGTACTTCGTCAGGTCGCGGTCGCGCTGCAGCTCGGCGAGCAGAATGCCGTCGGTCATCAACTTGACGCGGCTCGAGCGGGTCGTGCGGTCGGTGAAGCGCACCTGGTAGCCGACGATGCTGTCGGGCTCGCCGATCGCGGTGCCGAGCTCGTCGGCGATCCGCTCGGCGACCGAGCGGGCGGCGATCCGGCGGGGCTGGGTGTGGCCGATGAGGCCGCCGGTGCGCGAGCCCTCGGGGCGCAGGCCACGGCCCAGCTCGAGGCAGATCTTGGGCAGCTGGGTCGTCTTGCCCGACCCGGTCTCCCCCGCGACGATCACGACCTGGTGGTCACGGATGGCCTCGGCGATGTCGTCGCGTCGTTGGCTGACCGGGAGGTCGGGCGGGTAGGTGATCGCGAGAGGGGCAGCAGACATGACGTGGCCATTCTGCCGGTCGCGTCGAAGGGGTTTCCTCGGGCCTTGCGCTAGAACACGTTCTAGTTGACGATCGGGGGCGTGACCCAGCCCTGGTACGACGTCCTCGTGGTCGGTTCGGGCGGCGGCGCCCTCACCGGAGCAGCCCTCGCAGCGAAGGCCGGCCTGTCGGTCGCCGTGGTGGAGAAGACCGAGCTCCTCGGCGGCACCTCCGCCTACTCCGGCGGCGCCTGCTGGCTCCCGGGCAGCCAGGTGCAGCAGCGCGCCGGCCTGCCCGACTCCACCGACGGCGCGCGGGCCTACCTCGCCGCCATCCTCGAGTCCGCAGACGACCCCGCCGTCGCAGCGCGGGTGGAGG
>NZ_JAXMNS010000070.1:0-11583 GCF_034670285.1 Nocardioides sp.
ACGTCGATGCACTCACCGGGTCCCGCCACCACGACGTCCTCGCCCACGGTGCAGGTGGCCATGCCGAAGATCACGACCCAGTGCTCGGAGCGGTGCTTGTGGGTCTGCAGCGACAGCCGCTTGCCCGGGTGCACCACGATGCGCTTCACCTTGTAGCCCTGACCGTCCTCGATGACGTGCCAGCTGCCCCAGGGGCGGTCTTCAGAGATAACGGCCATGCGCAGAAAGGTAGTGCGCACCCCACCCACCCCCACAATCCACCCCTTACCCCAACGCCGGTTGAGGTGCGAACGAAGTGAGCCTCGAAACCCCGCAATCACCCCCACGGCCTCAACCACCCTCGATCCCCCCGAGCCGCTCCTGCACCGCCTTCCGCTTCGCGAGCGCGACCAGACCTTCGTAGTCGCCTCGAATCAGCGCCTCACGCTTCTTCCTCGACCACCCCTGGACCCGCTTCTCGAAGGCAAACGCCTGCTCGATCGACGAGAAGTCGGCTGACCACACCATCCGAGCCGGACGGCGACCCGGCCGACGCGTGTAGGAGGCACCCTCGTGCGAGTAGTTGTGCTCCCACAACCGCCGCTCCCGATCGATGGTGCTGCCGACGTAGTAGCTGCCGTCGGCACACAGCAAGATGTAGACCCAGGCCATCTAGGGACCCTGACGCTCACGAGCTCCTTCAGCCACTGCCTTTCGCTCTAGTTGTGGAGCATCCCGCCTCACCCCACGCATGTGGATGCAGGCTGGTCAGGCACGACGGCCACCAGGCCGACCACACGCTGGTTGAGGTGCGAGGGCCCCGGGCCGACCCACACCCTGGTTGATGCACGAGGCCGCCAACCCGACCCCCACGCTGGTCGAGGGGCAAGGACCGCCAAGCCGACCCCCACGCTGGTTGAGGTGCGAGGGCCGCTAGGCCCGAGCCTCGAAACCCCGCAACTGTCTCCTCTCACCGTCCGCACGCACCTCGCCGGGTTTCGAGGCTCACTTCGTTCGCACCTCAACCACCATTGGTCGCCCAGATCCTCCCGGCGCTTCAAGTCCAGTATTGCGGTGGACTTTGTTACGATTCCCGCCGTGTCAGACCCCTCTCTTCCCCAGCTCTGCCCGTCACCCCGCGAGCTCGACGACCTCGAGCTGCTCGTGGCCGGGGCGTTCGCACCCGTGGTGGCCTTCAACGAGCCGGGCAGCCCGATCACGCTCGCGGTCCCCGCAGACCTGCAGGACGAGGAGACGATCGAGCTCGTCGACCCCGAGGGTCTCCCCCTCGCCCGGGTGACCCGCCGCGCCGACGGCGCGCGCGAGATCAAGTCGCTCAGCCCCGCGCAGTACGGCCCGTTCCGCAGCCTGCGCCGCTCCCCCGCCGAGGTCCGCTCGACGGCCTCCGGACTCGCCGGCCGCACTTTCGTGCCGGTGACCGACGCGATCACCGACGCCCAGCTCGACCAGCTCCGCGACGTCGGCCCGGTGGTTCTGCTGGCCCTGATCGGCCACGGCACCCCCGACCTCTCCCCCGTCGCGCTCCTGCGCGCCACGCTCCGCGTCGCCGACGAGCTGCCCGAGGCGGACGTCGTCGCGGTGCCACTCGCGAGTCACGGCGATGCCGACGTCGACCACGACTTGGGCGTGCAGGTCACCCGCGCCTACGCCGGAGTCGACCCCGTCCTCGGTCTCGTCGACGCCGGGGAACCCCTGGACCTCGTGGCCGACATCGTCGAGGCCGACCAGCCTCCGCTGGACGCCCAGGGCCTTGTTCTCTTCTTCACCGGGCTGTCCGGCAGCGGCAAGTCGACCCTGGCCCAGGCCCTGATGGACCGGCTCCTCGAGCAGGGCGGCCGCACCGTCACGAGCCTCGACGGCGACGTCGTACGCCGAAACCTGTCGGCCGGCCTGACCTTCTCCAAGGCCGACCGCGAGACCAACATCCGTCGCATCGGCTGGGTAGCGGCCGAGATCTCCCGCCACGGCGGCGTCGCGGTGGTCAGCCCGATCGCTCCCTTCGACGAGACCCGCCAGCAGGTGCGGTCGATGGTCGACGAGGCCGGTGGCGCGTTCTTCCTCGTCCACGTCGCGACTCCGCTCGAGGAGTGCGAGCGCCGCGACCGCAAGGGCCTCTACGCCAAGGCCCGCCGCGGCGAGATCCCCGAGTTCACCGGCATCTCCTCGCCCTACGAGGAGCCCGAGGACGCCGACGTCCGCGTCGACACCACCGGCCGCACGATCGACGACGCGCTCGACGACGTGGTCTCCGCCCTCGCCGACGCCGGCTACCTCGACCTCCGCGACACCCGCCGGTCGTCGAGTAGCCGGGACGAGCGCAGCGAGACCCGGCGTATCGAGACGCCGCGAGCCGAGCACGAACCCCAGGCCCCTCTAAACGTCCTCTTCGTCTGCACCGCCAACATCTGCCGCAGCCCCTACATGGAGCTGTCCGCCCGCGCCCTGGTCGCCGAGACCGGCGGCTCACTCGAGCTCTCCTCGGCCGGCACCCGCGGCTTCGTCGACCGCCAGATGGACGACGTCATGTCGTCCACGCTGGCCGACGCCCGCGGCGTCCAGGCCACCGACTTCCTCAGCCGACCGCTCACCCGCGACCTGGTCGCGGACGCTGATCTCGTCATCACCGCCGAGGCGTCGCACCGCTCCTTCATCCTCGACGACGACCCCGGGTCGTTCCGCAAGGTCTTCACCCTCGGCCAGCTGGCCGAGGCGGTCGGCGAGCTCGAGTCCGGGCTCAGCCGCGACGACCTCCTCCAGGCTCTCGGCGAACGGCGAGGCACCGCCTCGGCCGACCTCGACGTGGCCGACCCCTACCGCCGCGGGCGGCAGGCGGCGCAACGCTGCGCCGAACACATCGACTCACTCCTGCGCGTCGTCGTGCCGGTGCTGACCGCAACCGAAGGAGTGCAGCCGTGGAAGAGCTGATCACCACCACGTTCTTCTCGATCATGTTCGCCGGCTTCTTCGTCGGCATCGTGGTCGGGCTCACCGGCATGGGCGGCGGCGCGCTGATGACCCCCGCCCTGCTCTTCCTCGGCGCCGGCGGAGGCGAGGCCGCCACGGTCGTGGCCGCCGACCTCACCGCGGCCGCGATCTACACGTCGGGCGGCGCAGTCGTGCACGCACGCGAGGGCTCCCCCAACTTCACCTTGGCGAAGTGGCTGATCATCGGCTCGGTGCCGTTCGCCCTCCTGGGGCCCTACCTGGTCAAGGCCATCACCAGCGACCCCGACCAGCTCGACTTCGTGCTGAAGGTGTCGATCGGCTTCGCGCTGCTCCTGGCCGCGAGCACCTACGCGCTGCGCCTCTACCTCAACCTCCGCATGGTGCGCAGCGGCGGCCACCACGGCGACCCCGACCCGCGGATCCGTCCCTTCGTCACGCTCCTCGTCGGCGCGCTCGGCGGCATCCTGGTGGGCGTCACCAGCGTCGGCTCCGGCTCGATCATCATGGTCGCCCTGCTGATGCTCTACCCGGGCCTCTCCGCGGTGAAGCTCGTCGGCACCGACCTCGTGCAGGCCGTGCCGCTGGTCCTGGCTGCTGCGATCGCCAACGTCGCGATCCACGGGCTCGACTGGAACCTCCTGATTCCGCTGGTGATCGGCTCGGTGCCGGGCACGATCATCGGCAGCAAGCTCGCGCCGCGGGTGCCGCAGTCCTACATCCGCCGCGGCATTGTGGTGGTCCTGACGATGTCGGGCGTCGCGCTGCTCGACAAGGCCGGTTGGGCGCCCTTGGGCCGCGAGGAGACCCACCCCTACCTCATCGTCGGGGTCGGCTTCGCCACGCTCGTCCTGGTTCCGATCGTCTGGGGCTTCCTGCGCCGCGGCCAGGGGTTGCCGATGTTCGGTCTCCCGACCGTCGCCCAGCTCGAGGACCCGCAGTACGTCGCGCAGGAGCGCGCACGCACGACCGCGGGCGAGGAAGCCGACGGCTCCGACTCCCCCCGCCGTACGCCGTAGCCCACCGCTAGCTCAACGCCGTGTTCGTCATGGGCAACGCCGTGCGCGACTACGCGTGGGGCTCGACCGAGCAGCTGCCACAGTTCCTCGGTCACGCCCCCACCGGTCGGCCTCAGGCCGAGCTGTGGATCGGCGCCCACGACGGCAACCCGTCTTCGCTACCGGACGGGCAGCTGCTCAACGAGGTCATCGCCGGCGAGCCGGAGGTCCACCTCGGCCGACGCACCGCGGAGCGCTTCGAGGGCCGGCTGCCGTTCCTGATGAAAGTGCTTGCGGTCGGGGAACCGCTGTCGCTCCAGGTCCACCCGAGCAGCGAGCGCGCCCGGTTGGGCTTTCGACGTGAGGACGAATCCGGTCTCCCGCTCGACGCAGGACACCGCAACTACAAGGACCGATGGCACAAGCCCGAGCTGATCTTCGCCCTGACCAGGTTCGAGGGGTTGGCCGGTTTCCGCGACGTCGACCGCACGGTCGAGATCCTCGGACTTCTCCACCTCCCGTGGGCCGAGCAGCTCGCCGCACGCCTGCAGGACGGCGCCGCTGACGAACGGTTGCGTGAGGTGGTCACCGAGACGCTCGCGCTCCAGGGTCGACCACTCAGCCGGCTGCTGGGCCAGGTCGGCGACGCGGCTCGCCACGCCGGAGCCCGCGCCCGTCGCGACCTGCTGCGCCACTACACCAAGCGCAGCGACGCGCACAACCGCGTCGGCGCCGAGGCCGTTCGCGTGTTCACCCGCCTCGGCGACCTCGCTCGCCGCCACCCGAAGGACCCCGGGGTCCTGGTCACGCTGCTGCTCAACAATGTCACCCTCGCCCCCGGCGAGGCGATGTTCGTCAACGCCGGCATCGTGCACGCCTACGTCGAAGGTTTCGGGGTCGAGATCATGGCCTCCTCCGACAGCGTGCTGCGGGCCGGCCTGACGCCCAAGCACATGGACGTCGCCGAGCTCCTGGCCGTCACCGACTTCCGGCCGAGCGCGCCGCCACGCTGGGCTCCCGCCGAGCGCGCAGCCGACTTCGTGCACCTCGAGCCCCCGGTCGCGGAGTTCTGCCTGACCGTCGGCCGGCCGCCCCTGCGCCGTCTCCCGGCCACCGGCCCGCGCGCCGTCCTGGTGCTCGACGGCGAGGTCGAGGTGGTCTCCCGCAGCGAGCGGATCGAGGTACGACGGGGCCAGTCGGTCTTCATCTCCCACAGCGACGGACCCGTAAACGTAGTCGGGGAGGGCCGCGTCGCCGTAGGCTCGGTCCCGCTATGACTCCCCAATTGCTCGTCGAGGCACCTGCCTGCCCTCTCCCCACGCTGGTTGAGGTGCGCCGAGCGCGCCACGCGGCAGCCCACACGCTGGTTGAGGTGCGAGGAGCGCTAGCGACGAGCCTCGAAACCCCGCAACCACACCGCCGGAGGCTGAGCAGGCCGAGCCCCTGGGCGAGGCCGTCGACGAAGCCCCAGCACACGACTGCCAACCCCAGAAACTCCCGTAACACCCCCACCCCCGACTCGTTGGTCCTCCCGTGAAGCCCACGACCACCACCCGCTCGGGCATCGCGATCACCATCGCCGGCCTCGTCTGCTCGAGCCTGCTCCTGGCCCCGAGCCCCGGCACCGCAGCCGAGCCCGCCACCCCGGCAGTCGCAGGAGCCCGCACCGCCGGCGACACGCTCTTCCCCCACCAGGGCAACGGCGGCTACGACGTGCAGCACTACGACCTCGCGATCGCCTACGCCCGCAACGGCTCGATCCAGGCGACCGCCACGATCGATGCCCAGGCGACGGCCGAGGCACCGTTGAGCGAGTTCTCCCTCGACCTCGAGGGCCTCACGGTCTCCGGGGTGACGGTCAACGGTGTCGCGGCGACCTACACCCGGGTGACCGAGCCCGACACCTTCAAGCTCGTGGTCACCCCGGCCACCCCGGTCAGCGGCGACTTCACGACGGTCGTGAACTACGGCGGCACCCCGACGTCCCACACCGACCCCGACGGCTCGACCGAGGGCTGGACCCAGACCCAGAGCGGTGGCGTGGTCGCCCTCAACGAGCCGGTCGGCGCGATGACGTGGTTCCCCAACAACAACACCCCGCGCGACAAGGCCACCTTCACCACCCGCCTCACCGTGCCCTTCACGCCGCCCGAAGCCGACGAGGTGCCGATCAACCAGACGGCGGTGAGCACCGGCGTCCTGGACGAGGTCACCACGACCTCCAGCACCCGCACCTTCGTGTGGGAGCAGCCCAACCAGCAGGCTCCCTACCTGTCGCTGGTCGCGATCGGCAACTACCTCACTGCCACGTCCGACGTCCCCCTCAGCGTCGGCACGACGCCCGAGTGGAGCTACGCCAACGCGATCATCTCGCCGATCTCGAGCTTTGCGACCGGCCGCGCCAAGCTGTCGCCGATCCTGAAGTCGCTCGAGGCCCGCTACGGCACCTACCCGGGCTCGAGCACCGGCCTCGTTGTCGACTCCTCGACCCTCGGCTATGCCCTGGAGACCCAGGACCGCCCCTACTTCGAGTTCACCGTCGGTCAGAACACCCTGATCCACGAGCTCGCGCACCAGTGGTTCGGCAACGCGGTCTCGCCGAGCGACTGGAGCGACATCTGGCTCAACGAGGGCCCTGCCACCTACCTGGCCACCCAGGTCGAGGCCGAGCTCTACGGCGGCGACTCCACTGAAGTCACCTACTACGACCTGTGGGAGTCCACCGACGAGGACGACCAGTTCTGGGACGTCCCCGTGGCCGGCTTCGACGACCCCGCCGACCTCTTCGGCGCCCCGACCTACGACCGCGGGGCGATGACCCTCGAGGCGATGCGCACCGCGCTCGGCACCGACGTCCTCGACGAGATCATGGCCACCTGGATCGAGCGCTTCGGAGGCCGCGATGCCTCGACCGCCGACTGGATGGAGCTGTCGGAGGAGATCTCGCGCCAGGACCTGCGCCTGTTCTTCCAGGACTGGCTCTTCGACACCGATAAACCGGAGTGGCCCTCGCGCTGGACCCTGGACCTCGACGTCGCCACCACCGGCGACGTGGCGAGTGCCGACGAGCCGCTGTCGATGACCCTGTCGACGACCAACACCGGCAAGGTCGTGCAGAGCGGCATGCTCGCCAAGATCGACATCGAGGCCCTGCTGCGCCAGGCCCGACTCGGCGACCTGCCCGACGGCGTCACCCGGATGCGCAACACCCTCACCTGGCGGATCCCCGACTCCGCCCTCGGCAAGAGCGCGTCCGTCACGATCCCAGCGCGGACGAAGCTTCCCCTGCGCTCGTCGGAGCCGATCGACATCGAGACGTACGCCGCCACCCTCGGCGCCACGTGCGGCACCTGCCTTCGCACGGTCGAGTTCGCCGGCCCCTTCGTCCTCTTCCCCACCCCAGTGCCCACCGTCGACGGCACCACCCGCGTCGGCAAGCGCCTGACGGCGACCGTCGGCGACTGGGCCGATGGCGCGACCCTTGACTACGAGTGGCGCAGGGACGGCGACGCGATCCCGGGCGCGCGCAGTACCCGCTACCGCGTGCGCGCCGCCGACCTCGGCTCGCGCATCACCTTCGCGGTGACCGGCTCGAAGCCCGACTTCATCCCGGTCGCCATGGTGAGTGACCCCACTCGCGTAGTCACCCAGGGCCGCCAGGCCCGCCGCAAGCGCCCGAGCATCAACGGCCGCCCAAAGGTCGGCCGCACTCTGCGCGCCGTCGTACCCGGCCGCGACTCCGGCACGACCACCAGCTACCGCTGGTCAGCCGGCAAGAAGGTCTACCGAGCCCAGACCAAGCCACGCCTCCAGCTCCGCCCCAAGCATCAGGGCAGGCGGCTCGAGGTCACCGCCACGACCACCAAGCCCGGCTTCCGCTCCATCACCAAGTCCAGCAAGCCCACCAAGCGCATCCGCCGCCGCTAGACGCGACCCTCGGAGGCTGAGCAGGGCGAGGAACGAGCCCGTCGACGAAGCCCCGCGACCCACCACCCCCGGAGGCTGAGCAGGGCGAGGAACGAGCCCGACGACGAAGCCCCCGCGACCCGCCACCCCCGGAGGCTGAGCAGGGCGAGGAACGAGCCCGACGACGAAGCCCCGCGACCCGCCACCCCCGGAGGCTCAGCAGGGCGAGGAACGAGCCCGACGACAAAGCCCCGCGCCCCAACGCCGGTTGAGGTGCGAAGGCCCCCTAGGGGCCTAAGCCTCGAAACCCCCCAACCACCACCCCCAACTCAGATCCAAGCCCTCCCAATTGCCGGCGCCGAGGCACCAGTCGTCGGCGTAGTAACCACGTTGACCCCACCTGCCGAGAGCCCCGTGACGGGCACGGCGAAGGCAAAGGCCCGCGATATTGTCGACGTCGCATCCGGCGCGCCCGGGAAGTTGCCGTTGGTGAAGGTGTAGGAGTACCCGCCGACCCCAGCCGCCGCCTTGCTGACGAAGACAAAGCCCGCGCCGAGGTTCAAGACCGTCGGATCCGCATCCGTAATCGTGCCGCCGGTCGGCAACACGGTGAACACCGTCGTCACAGCCCCGGGCGACCCGGTGTTGGCGTTGGTCACCTCGGTGATGACCGTCAGGACTGTGACCTCGTCGCGGACCTCGTTGTAGGCCTCCTCGATGATGGTCGTCAGCGCCGCCGGCCCACTGACGGCAAAGGCCGGAGCGGCACTCGCCATCACCACCACCGGCGCGGTCCACGCGGCACCCTTCAACACCTTGCGACGGCTGGCACCTGGAACGAGCTCGGACATGTTCTCTCCTCGAAGCTGGTCGACGCAGAAGTCCCCCATGGACCCGGGCACTCGCGGCCCTGCCGGGATCTTTGCGCACAGGGCACCACGTGTCACTCCCCAGCTCGTGGCACACCGCAAGTCCCTCCGTCACCGGCCCGTCACCCCCAGGGCACAGTTCCCCCGTACCCTGCGGCCATGAAGATCGCAGTCGCCGGCCTCGGGTACGTCGGACTCTCCAACGCCGTAGTCCTCGCCCAGCACCACGACGTGGTCGCGGTCGACCTCGACCCCGAACGCGTCGACCTCCTCAACCAGGGCATCGCCCCGATCGAGGACGTCGAGTTGCAGGACTACCTCTCCCACCAGCCGCTCCGACTCACCGCGACCCTCGACCAGGACGCCGCCTACGCCGACGCCGACTTCGCGATCGTGGCCACCCCCACCAACTACGACGAGGTCACCAACTACTTCGACACCTCGTCAGTCGAGTCGGTGATCGCCGAGGTACTCAAGCGCAACCCACAGTGCGCCGTCGTCGTGAAGTCAACGGTCCCGGTCGGCTTCACCGCCCGCGTGCGCGACGAGCACCCCGGCGCGACCATCATCTTCTCCCCTGAATTCCTCCGTGAGGGCAAAGCGCTCTACGACAACCTGCACCCCTCGCGCATCGTCGTCGGCGACACCTCGCCGGTCGGCAAGCAATTCGCGGCGCTCCTTCAGGAAGGAGCGATCGACCAAGATGTCCCGGTCCTCTTCACCGACCCGACCGAAGCGGAGGCGATCAAGCTCTTCGCGAACACCTACCTAGCGCTGCGGGTCGCCTACTTCAACGAACTCGACACCTACGCCGCCCTTCACGGGCTCAGCTCGCGCCAGATCATCGGCGGCGTCGGGCTCGATCCCAGGATCGGCTCGCACTACAACAACCCGAGCTTCGGCTATGGCGGCTACTGCCTGCCCAAGGACACCCGACAACTCCGCGCGAACTACCGCGACGTCCCGCAGAACCTCATCGGCGCCATCGTGGACGCCAACACCACGCGCAAGGACTTCATCGCCGACGACGTCCTGCGTCGCAACCCCACCACGGTCGGCATCTACCGCCTCATCATGAAGTCGGGCTCCGACAACTTCCGTGAGTCGAGCGTGCAGGGCGTCATGAAGCGCATCAAGGCCAAGGGAGTGGAGGTAGTGGTGCACGAGCCCGAATTCAACGAAGACCACTTCTTCAACTCCGAGGTTGTCAACGACCTCGACGAGTTCAAGCAGCGTTGCGACGTGATCATCGCCAATCGGCGCTCCGACACGCTCGCCGACGTGGAGCACAAGGTCTACACCCGCGACCTCTTCGGCTCCGACTGACTCAGGTCCACACGCTCGCGCTCCCGGCAGCACCACCGTTGGTCGTGGTTGGGATGGCGGCGACCCTGCCGTTGGAGGCACCCGCAACGTTTTCCACGACAGGGACCGTGAAGACCAAGGTGGTTGCGCCGTCCTCGTAGAGTTCGATGCTCCGGGAGGTTCTGCGCAACTGAAGTTGTAGGTGCGGCCACCGCTGTTGCCGGAACGGTCCACGAAGGCCCAGCCGTCGGCGGAGATGATCATGAGGTCGCTGCTGCTCACCGTGCCGACCCCTGTGTTGGGCGTCGCTGTCACCACGAGCGAGGTCTGGCCACCCGAGCCGGTGTTGGCGTTGGTCAACATGACCGAAATAGTGAGCGCTCCGTCGTCGCGGACGCTGGTCACCGCTGCCGGACCGGAAGCGGCGTACAACGGCGCGGCCGAGGCAGCCATCATCACCGGCGCAGCCCACGCTGCGCTCGCGCCGGTGCGTAGCACCACCCTCCGCGGGAGCCCGACGGGACCGCCTTGGTCCGGGGTGCCGAACGACTGACTGCAATTACTGGGCACGCGGACCACCCTTGCGACTGATGATCTGATTGAGCCCTCGACGATTAACGGTGTCCCAGGTCACGCCACATCGCGGCGCGTGGCGCAACCGGCGGCCGCGATCCAGTAGCGTGACTGCGTCGACACCTACGTCGCTTCGCCCACCGCCCACGGTCGTCGCTACGATGACCGTTGCTGCAATCCCGCGAGAGGCCCACTTTTTTCATGACAAGCACGCACGCCGACTACCGGCTGAGCCAGCTCGACCAGCTCGAGGCAGAGTCGATCCACATCTTCCGTGAGGTCGCCGCCGAATTCGAGAAGCCCGTCCTGATGTTCTCGGGCGGCAAGGACTCCATCGTCATGCTCCGCCTGGCGGAGAAGGCCTTCTACCCGGCGAAGATCCCCTTCCCGATCCTCCAGGTCGACACCGGCCTCGACTTCCCCGAGGTCGAGGAGACGCGTGCGCGCTGGGTCGACCGTTTGGGCGTCAAGCTCATCGTGGCCAGCATCGACGACGCGATCGCCAACGGCTCCGTGGTCGACGACGGCAAGACCAGCCGCAACCGCATGCAGATCGGCACCCTGCTCGCCGCGATCGAGGAGAACGGCTTCACCGCCGCCTTCGGTGGCGGCCGCCGCGACGAGGAGAAGGCCCGCGCCAAGGAGCGCGTCTACTCCCACCGCGACGAGTTCGGCCAGTGGGACCCGAAGATGCAGCGCCCCGAGCTGTGGAGCCTCTACAACGGGCGTATCCACGAGGGCGAGCACATGCGGATCTTCCCGATCTCCAACTGGACCGAGCTGGACGTGTGGGACTACATCGGCCGCGAGGGCATCGAGATCCCCAGTATCTACTTCTCCCACCAGCGCCGCGTCTTCGTGCGCGACAACATGCTGATGAGCGAGACCCCGCTCAACCCGCTGCGCTCCGGCGAGACCGTCGAGGAGCGCACCGTCCGCTTCCGCACCTGCGGCGACATCAGCCTCACCGGTTGTGTCGAGTCGACCAG
>NZ_JAXMNS010000071.1:0-11511 GCF_034670285.1 Nocardioides sp.
GTGTAGCCCTCGTACTGGTAGACCGCCCGGATCGTGGGGTCCCAGTGGTCCCAGCCGACCTCGACCCCGTTCGCGAGGGCGTCGGAGGCCTTGTAGCCGTTGAGGTACTTGCCCACCATCGCGGTGTGGTAGCCGCTCTCCTGCAGCCAGACCGGCAGCGCGGTGTCGGGCTCGAGGTTCTTGTAGCCGCCGAAGGGGCCGGAGTTGGTGCGCACCCCGTTGTTCTGGGCGTACTGCCCGGTGAGCAGCTGCGCCCGCGAGGGGCAGCACAGCGGCTGGGGCGCGGTGAACTCGGAGAACGTGACTCCGGCGTCGCCCAGGAGTCGACGCACCCTCGGCAGGTAGCGCATCTCGTCGAGCGTCATGTCGTCGACGGAGATGAACACGATGTTGGGGGCGGTGTCGGCGTCGTACGTCGTGCCGGGGACCCGCTGGTCGGTGGCCGTGGGGGTCTCGGCCGCGGAGCGCGACCGGTCGATGACGTCGACCGAGATCGGGACCGCGACGAGCAGGACGACGGCGGTGAGGATGGAGAGCAGGCGGCGCGACATGGACAGCAGCTCAGCCGTTGCGGTGGATCAGGGCCATCGCCTCGGCGCGGGTGGCGGCGTTGGTCAGCATCACGCCGCGCACGGCCGAGGTGATCGTGCGTGCGCCGGCCTTCCTGACCCCACGCATCGTCATGCAGAGGTGCTCGGCCTCGATCACGACCACGACGCCGCGGGCGTCGAGGATGCGCATCAGCGAGTCCGCGACCTGGGTGGTGAGTCGCTCCTGCACCTGCGGGCGCTTGGCGTAGACGTCGACGAGGCGAGCGAGCTTGGAGAGCCCGGTGATCTTGCCGCTCGTCGCGGGGATGTAGCCCACGTGCGCCACGCCGGTGAACGGCACCAGGTGGTGCTCGCACATCGACCAGAGCTCGATGTCGCGCACGAGGACCATCTCGTCGTGGCCGAGGTCGAAGGTCGTGGTCAGGACCTCCTCCGGCGTCTGCCGCAGGCCGCCGGTGACCTCGGCGTAGGCCCGGGCGACGCGAGCGGGCGTCTCGCGGAGGCCCTCGCGGTCGGGGTCCTCACCGATGGCGAACAACAGCTCGCGAATCGCCGCTGCTGCACGATCGTGATCGAACTCGGGCACCGCCGAGGCGTCGATCTCGGGCAGGGCGATTCTGTCGGTCACGCGGATCCTTCGGTCGGTACGGCGAGGTGGGGCTGGGTCGGTCAGGCGGGAGGCGCCGGCGGTGCCGGACTCGTCGACGGGTCGCCGTGCACGTCCCCACCCGGTCCGGGCGGCGTGACGACGACGGCCGAGCCGTTGCTCCCGTGGCTCTCGGCGGCGATCGTGGCCGCGACCCGGTCGCGGATCTCCTGCGGGATCTCGACCGGCGGGATCTGCGAGGGGTTGCGATCGGGCGAGCCCGTCCAGGCCGGACGGACCGGGCGCAGGCGCAGCGCCTCGAAGACCTTCGCGACCTGAGCCTTGTCGAGCGTCTCCTTGTCGAGCAGCTCGAGCACCAGGGCGTCGAGGACGTCGCGGTTCTCCTCGAGGATGTCGTAGGCCTCCTGGTGCGCAGCGGCGAGGAACTTCTTGGTCTCCTCGTCGACGATCGCGGCGACGTCCTCGGAGTAGTCGCGCTGGTGGCCCATGTCGCGGCCCAGGAAAGGCTCGCCGCCGGAGTCACCGAGCTTGATCGCGCCGAGGCGCTCGGTCATGCCGTACTGCGTGACCATCGCGCGGGCCATCGACGTGGCCTTCTCGATGTCGTTGCCGGCGCCCGTCGTCGGGTCGTGGAAGACCATCTCCTCGGCAGCCCGGCCGCCCAGCATGTAGGCGAGCTTGTCGAGCATCTCCGAGCGGGTCTGGGAGTACTTGTCCTCGTCGGGCAGGACCATCGTGTAGCCGAGGGCCCGGCCGCGCGGCAGGATCGTGATCTTGTGCACCGGGTCCGTGCCGGGCAGGGCCGCTGCGACGAGCGCGTGGCCGCCCTCGTGGTAGGCGGTGATGAGCTTTTCCTTCTCGCTCATCAGTCGCGTGCGGCGCTGAGGTCCGGCGATGACGCGGTCGATGGCCTCGTCGAGCTCTCCGTCACCGATGGACTTCTTGCCGGTCCGGGCGGCGAGCAGCGCGGCCTCGTTGAGCACGTTGGCCAGGTCGGCACCGCTGAAGCCGGGGGTACGACGTGCGACCGAGGTGAGGTCGATGTCCTCCTCGAGCGGCTTGCCACGCGAGTGGACCTTGAGGATCTGTGCGCGCCCCTTCAGGTCGGGGGCGTCGACCTGGATCTGGCGGTCGAAGCGACCCGGACGCAGCAGCGCGGGGTCGAGGACGTCGGGACGGTTGGTCGCGGCGATGAGGATGACGCCACCGCGGACGTCGAAGCCGTCCATCTCGACGAGGAGCTGGTTGAGCGTCTGCTCGCGCTCGTCGTGCCCGCCGCCCATACCGGCACCGCGGTGACGACCGACGGCGTCGATCTCGTCGATGAAGACGATCGCGGGGGCGTTCTCCTTGGCCTGCTCGAACAGGTCGCGGACGCGGCTGGCGCCGACGCCGACGAACATCTCGACGAAGTCGGAGCCCGAGATCGAGTAGAACGGCACCCCCGCCTCGCCGGCCACCGCACGCGCGAGCAGGGTCTTGCCCGTTCCGGGCTGGCCGTAGAGCAGCACGCCCTTGGGGATCTTGGCGCCCACGGCCTGGAACTTGGCGGGCTCCTGGAGGAACTCCTTGATCTCGCCGAGCTCCTCGATGGCCTCGTCGCAGCCGGCGACGTCCTCGAACGTCGACTTCGGCATGTCCTTGGAGATGAGCTTGGCCTTGGACTTGCCGAACTGCATGACGCCACGGCCGCCGCCGCCCTGCATGGAGTTCATCAGCCACAGGAAGATCACGATGATGAGCAGGATCGGCAGGAAGCTCACGAGCAGCGTGCCCAGCAGGCTGGGCTGGGGGTTCTCGGAGTTCGACTTCTCGATCGTGCCCTGGGCGACCTGGGCATCGACCGCAGCGATGATGCCCTGCTGCTGGCCGAGCACGTAGGCGGTGGTGACCTTCGCGCCGGCCTCGCGCACGCCGTCGTCCAGGGTGGCCTCGATGGTCTGGTCACCGTCGATGAAGGTGATCTCGTCGACGTCACCGTCGGCGATGTAGGTCTCCATCTGCGAGGTGGGGACCTCGTCGTAGCCGCCCCCGGGGGCGAGGAACTGCATCGCCAGGAGCACCCCGACGACCGCCAGTCCGATCCAGACCCACGGGCCCTTGAAAATGCGCTTCACGACACTACTTTCCTCGCAACAGTGAACCCACGACGGTACACGCGCGCCGTGGTCCCACCATCATCTCAGGTGACTGGGTGGACGGGCCTGTCGACCGCAGGCGAGGGGGTGCGCTGAGCCGGTGTCAGGAGTAGACGTGCGGCGCCAGGGTGCCGATGTCGCGCAGGTTGCGGTAGCGCTCCTTGTAGTCGAGGCCGTAGCCGACCACGAACTCGTTGGGGATGTCCCAGCCGACGTACTTGACGTCGACGGGCATCTGGAGCGCCTCCGGCTTGCGGAGCAGGGTGCAGATCTGCACGCTCGCGGGGCTGCGCGAGGCGAGGTTGGCCGTGAGCCACGACAGGGTCAGGCCGGTGTCGATGATCTCGTCGACGATCAGCACGTGACGCCCGGAGATGTCGGTGTCGAGGTCCTTGAGGATCCGCACCACGCCGCTCGACTTGGTGCCGGAGCCGTAGGACGACACCGCCATCCAGTCCATCTCGATGTGACCGGAGAAGGCGCGGGCCATGTCGGCCATCACCATCACCGCGCCGCGCAGGATGCCGACGATGAGGAGGTCCTCACCGGCGTAGTCGCGCTCGATGGTCTTGGCGAGGTCTCCGAGCTTGGCCTGGATCTCGGCTTCGGTGAAGAGGACGTTGACCAGGTCGCCGTCGATGTCGGATGCGTCCATGGTCGCCAGCCTAGGGGGTGGGTCCCACTGCTGGGTCGGTCGGTCCGAACCGCAGGTGGTCGCCGGAACGTACGGCGCTCACGTGGCCCGGCAGCTGGATCGTGCGCGGCAGCTTGTCGCGGTTCCAGACCTGCTCCTCGAGCGCGTCGACGTGGACGGCGAAGAGCTCGCTGGGCGGGCAGCCCGCGCGCAGGGCGGCCAGGCGGAGCAGGCGCGTGCGGACCGGCTGCGCCAGGGTCTCGAGCGCTCGGACGTCGAACGAGCCGTCGTGGTCGTGCTCGACCAGCGCCGCCTCGGCGAGCGAGTCGAGCAGCTCCATGTCGGGGCGAAGCTGCTCGGCCGTGCGCGCCAGGGTCTCGGCCACCCCCGGTCCGAGCTCGCGCTCCAGCAGGGGCAGCACCGTGTGGCGCACGCGTGAGCGGGTGAAGCGCGGGTCGCTGTTGTGGGGGTCGACCCAGAAGTCGATGCCCTCGGCTCGACAGGCCGCCTCGGTCTGCGCACGCCGGACGCCGAGCAGGGGCCGCACGAAGGTCGTCGGGGGGTCAGCGGGTCTGGCGGCGGCCGCGGGACTGCTGAAGCGCGGCCGCATGCCGGCCACCGAGCGTCCCCCGGACCCGCGGGTCAGCCCGAGCAGCGCCGTCTCGGCCTGGTCGTCGAGGGTGTGGCCCAGCAGCACCTGCTGGGCGCCGAAGCTCTCGGCGACCTGACCGAGCACGGCGTACCTGGCTTCACGGGCAGCCGCCTCCACGCCCCGCCCGCCAGGATCGACCTGCACCCGGGCGCCGACCGTCTCGTCGACACCGAGGGCGGCCATCTGCCCCACGACACGGGCGGTGTGCGCCGCGCTGTCGTCCTGGAGGCCGTGGTCGACGATCGCGCCGACGACGCGCACCGGGGTGCGTCGCAGCTCGAAGACCGTGGCTGCCAGGAGCGCCAGGGAGTCGGCGCCGCCGGAGCAGGCGACCACGACGACGTCCGTCTCGGGGACCCAGCGGCCTCCCGCACCGTCGCTGAGGACCGGCAGGCCCCGTCGTACGGCGAGTCGAACGGCCGCGACGGCGGGGTCGAGGCTCACAGCACGCGGGAGACCCAGGCGTCCGGGTCGGCGAGCTCAGCCTTGGACGGCAGGTTCTCGGCGCTCTCCCAGACGGCGTTGAACTCCGCCATCCCGACCTTGTCGACGACGCTGCGCACGAAGTGGGCCCCGTCGCGGTACTGCGCCATCTTGGCGTCGAAGCCCAGGAGCCGGCGCAGCAGGCGGTCGAGCGCGCCCACGCCCTTGCGGCGCTCGGTGAAGCGCGCACGAATCTGCTCGACGCTGGGGATCACCGACGGACCCACGCCGTCCATGACGACGTCGGCGTGGCCCTCGAGCAGCGACATCATCCCGGTGACGCGGTCGAGGATCTCCTGCTGCTCCGGGGTGCTCATCAGCTCGACGATCGAGGTCTTGCCCAGGCCCTTCTTCATGCCCTCGCCGAGCCGCTTGAACAGCTCGTCGATGCCACTGGGGCTGATGGTGGACGAGAGCGCGTTGATCTCGGAGTAGAGGTGCTCGCGCATCCACGGCACCGCGGTGAACTGCACCCGGTGGGTCTCCTCGTGGAGGCAGACCCAGAGCCGGAAGTCGCTCGGGTCGACGCCCAGCTCGCGCTCGACGTTGACGATGTTGGGGGCCACCAGGAGCAGGCGGCCGTCGGGGGCGTGGAAGGGGTCGAACTGACCCAGCACCTTGCCACCGAGGAAGCCGAGCAGTCCCCCGACCTCGAGCCCCGCGATCCGCGAGCCGATGGCGAGCGCCGCGCCGGTGGGCGGCTTCTTGCTGACGTTCTCGATGAGGGGGGCCATGACGTGCTTGAAGGCCTCGGCGTTGGCGCTGATCCAGCCATGCCGGTCGACGACCAGCACAGGGGCGGTGTGCTCGGCGGCCACGAGGCCGGTGAAGTCGCGCACCAGGGCCGTCGATCGGTTGGCGCCCGCGCGAAGCTCGGCCACGGCTGCGTGCGCCTCGTCGCGGGCGATCTCGGGGCCGGGGCCGGCGAGCCGAGTGCCGACGCGGACTGCGAGGTCCCAGTCGACGACTCCGTGCGGGTCGTGCGCGGACGGAACGGCGTCGGCTGTCATGAGGCGAACCTACAGGGCCACGAGTCAGGCCAAAAAGCCCGAAAAAGAACGGAAGACCTGCTCAAGGCACTTCCCCCCGGAGGTGCCGAACAGGTCTTTCCGTATTCCCTCCAAACCCGCGATCCCTGCGAATCCCCCCCGGGATCACTGACCGCTTAAGTTCGGTGTGTCTTGGGACCCCCCCGGGTCCTTCCGACAAACAGAACATTACGGAGGCCGGGGTCACGAACCAGACACCCTCGATCTACACCAAATCCACAACTTAGTAACAAGCACCACATCTAGCTCACCCAGAGCAACGGCAGGCCCCCAGCGCCGCTGCAGCGCTGTCGAGGGCCTGTCGGGCGTCGAGGGTGTCCTCCAGGGCGATCGCATCGGCCATCAGGACGAAGGCGAACACCGTGCCGTCGAGGTCGGTGCCCAGGCCGGCCAGCGAGGAGACAGCTCGCAGCGTGCCCGTCTTGGCCCGCACCCGCCCCAGGCCGGCCGGGGGGCCCTCGTCCATTCGGAGTCTCAACGACCCGGTGAAGCCCGCAACCGGAAGCCCCTCCACCGCCGCACGGAGGTCGGGTCGCGTCGGGTCGGCGGCGAGGCGTAAGACATCGAGAAGCACCCCAGGCTCGGCCCGGTTGGCGCGGGAGAGCCCGCTGCCGTCGTAGAACGTGCTGCCTGCGAGACGGACGCCGGCCGACCGCAGCAGCGCACGCACCCCGCGCCGTCCGGAGTCCGTCGAGCCGTCGTCGTACTCGGCGATCCCGATGTGGCGCAGCAGGGCCTCCGAGGCCTCGTTGTCGCTGACGTCGACGACGCGCTGGACGATCTGCGACAGCGGGGCGCTGTCGACCTGCGCGACGACCCGCGACCGGGAGGCCGCCGAACCCGGGGTCGGGCTCCCGCTCACCTTGATCCCTGCACCGCGCAGGGAGGCCGCGAACGCGCCGGCCGCCTCGCCGCTTGGGTCGTCCACCCGCGAGCTGCGGGACAGGGTGCGCCCCACGTCGACCCAGAGTGCGGAGGTCGGGGTGACCACGCCCGGGATGTAGTCGTCCTCCCAGGTGGGATTGATCGCCGGCCCGGTGAAGAGGCTGTCGTCGTAGGAGAGCCGCACGCGGCGCACCCCCTGCTCCCCCAGCACAGCAGCAGTCGCCTCGGCCAGCGTCGCGACGTCCGCGCGGGCCGGGTAGGGCCACGCGTCGCCGTCCGGAGTCGTCGGGGCGCGCTCGAGGAAGGGGTCGCCGCCGCCGACGAGCGTCAGCGCAGCGCGCGTGCCCTTCGCACCCTCGGTCGGTCCGAGCCGCACCGAGGTGGAGAACACGTGGTCGGGGCCGAGGGCCAGCCGCGCCGCGACCGTGGTGACGAGCTTGGTCGTGGACGCCGGGATGGCCGGGCGGGAGCCGGAGGCGAACACCACGGGTGCGTCGCCGAGCGGGGCGACCGCCACTCGCACGTGCCGCCCGAGGTCGGGGTCGCGCAGGTAGGGGGCCAGGGCGCTGCGCACCGCAGCGGCATCGAGGCTGCCGCCCGTCGAGGAGGCGTCGGCCACCGGCCCTGGTGCCACCACCGGCGGCAGGTCGAGCCCCGGCGGCGGCGCGACGGCGGCCGGGTCGCCGGTCGCGGGCGCGTCGGGTCCCGTGCCGATCAGTGCGTCGAGTCGGCCGTCGAGGAGGTCGTAGCGCCAGGTGGCCACCCCGCCGGCGACCAACGCCAGGAAGAGGACCAGGGCCAGAGTGGCTCGGACCGACCCACGACTCGGGCCGGTGGAGGAGGCGGCAGCAGCGCGCGGACGGCGGCTCGACGTGGGCACGCGATCCCACCTCCTGCCTCGTCGTCGGTCTCCCCAGGCGATCCCGGGTACGCGTCAGCGGCCATTGTGCGCGAGACTGTGCCCTGGGCCATCAGGCCCCTCACCCATGTGGCGGTCGTTCGCGGTGCTGCATGGGCAACTTGCTCGACATATCCTGACTCGCCCTGACTTGCCTGACTTGCTTGGAGGAATCACGTGCTGGAGTTCGACGTGCTGGTGGAGATCCCCAAGGGGGAGCGCAACAAGTACGAGGTGGACCACGAGTCCGGCCGCATGCGCCTGGACCGCGTGCTGTTCACCTCGACCCAGTACCCGGCCGACTACGGCTACATCGAGGACACCCTCGGCCAGGACGGCGACCCGCTCGACGCGCTGGTGCTGCTGCCGACCAAGACCTTCCCCGGCTGCCTGATCCGCTGCCGCGCGATCGGCATGTTCCGCATGACCGACGAGGCCGGCGGCGACGACAAGGTCCTCTGCGTGCCGGCCAACGACCCGCGCCAAGAGCACCTGCGCGACATCAGCCACGTGCCGAAGTTCGACCGGCTCGAGATCCAGCACTTCTTCGAGGTCTACAAGGACCTCGAGCCCGGCAAGTCCGTCGAGGGCGCCGACTGGGTCGGCCGTACCGAGGCCGAGGCCGAGGTCCGCGCCTCCTTCGAGCGCGCCAAGGGTCAGCCCAAGTCGCACTGACGCACCGCGGGCCAGCGAGGCAGATTCTCCGCTGAAGCGGTGAAACTCCCGCTTCTGTCATGAAGTTCCGTGACAGAAGCGGGAGTTTCGTCATGCGGGCCCCTCTGCCCCCGATCTGTCCACAGCGATTCTCCGAGCGGCCGGGCTCCACAGCGACCCGCCAGCGTCCAACGGTGCGGGGTCGCCACGATGACGCTGGGCCGATGAACACTCTCGAACCCGCCGTCCACGCCTGTGACAAAGACGGCCTGCTCCTCCGACGTAATGCCGTGGCCATGGGCATCGACGACAAAGCCCTGGCCCGACTGGTGCGCGCGAAATTCCTGGTGAGGCTGCGCCAGGGCATCTACTGTGACCGCTCGGTCTTCATCGCCGCCGACGAGCGTGAGCGGCACCGGCTCCTCTGCGCCGGTGTGATCCATCTGTACGACAGCCACGTCGCGCTCTCCCATGCCAGCGCCTGCATCGTTCAGGGCGGTCCGGCGTACGGCCTCGACCTACGCGCCGTGCACCTCACCCACCTCAAGGGCGGAGGGCGCCAGCGCAGTCGGATCCGACATCACACCGGCGAGTGCCGGGTCGGGGATCTGAGGCGACTCGACGGACACTGGGTCACCACGCCGGCGCGGTCGGTGGCTGACACCGTCTGCACCGACGGCGTCGTCGCCGGGCTCGTGCAGGCCAACCACTTCCTGCACTGCAGACTGATGGTCAAGGACGAGCTGGCGGAGACGATCGCGCGCTCGAGCAACTGGCCGGGCTCTCTGCGACAGCATCCAGTGCTTCTCCTCGCCGATGAGCGGATCGAGTCGGTAGGCGAGAGCCGGACCTCACACCTCGTGTTCAGTCAAGGGCTCCCGATGCCGGAGCCCCAGTTCGAGATCTTCGACCCGTTCAGCGGCACGACATACCGCGTCGACTTCGCCTGGCCGGAACACCGGGTGATCGTCGAGTTCGACGGCATGGAGAAGTACCACCGATACCGGCGGCCAGGCGAGACCATCGAGCAGGCGGTCATGCGCGAAAAGGCCCGCGAGGACCGGATCCGCGAGCTCACCGGATGGACCGTCATCCGAATCACCTGGCGCGACCTCAGTTTTCCGGAGCACACCGCCCAGCGCATCCGGGCCGCGCTCAATCGGGGGAGCCTCGGAACCCTGGGCCGTGCAGCCGGCCTGTGAGTGCGCCCAAACCTGACGAATCTCCCGCTTCTGTCATGAAGTTCCGTGACAGAAGCGGGAGATTCTCCGCTGAAGTGGTGAAACTCCCGATCCGGGGCGTCAGGATCGTTTGACCCCGCGGAAGTAGCCGATGGCTCCGGACCGCACGAGCGCGGGAGCCGCGACGCCCTGACCGTGGAGCCACTGCTCGATCTCGATGCCGTCACACCCCGGTCCGAGCAGACCGGCGAGGCGGCCGATGCGACGCATCGGTTCGTGGAGCAGACCGGTGTCGTTGAGCAGGGCGCTGCCCGAGATCACGCCGCCCGGACGCAGGACGCGCATCATCTCGACGACCGCACGTGCGGGGTCGGGGAAGCAGTGCAGGCCGGTGAAGGAGAGCACCAGGTCGAACGAGGCATCCTCGAACGGAAGGTCCTCGACGTCGGCGACCCGCGGCACCACCTGGTCCTCCACCCCGCGAGCGCGGGCGGCCTCCATGGTGCGGCGCAGCATCGTCGGTGCGATGTCGGCTGCGACGTACTCCACGTCCTGGCCGGGGCTCAGCCCGCGGAGGGCCACCCCACCCCCGCAAGGCACGTCGAGCACGCGGGCGCCGGCCGGCAGGGTGCCGACCTCGGCCACTGCCTCGTACAGCCGGCGGAGGTCACTCTGGATGGCCCCGGCCCACAGCAGCCCGCCGAGGCGTGGCTGCTCCACGGTCCAGTCGTAGACGCTTGCCCACAACGGGTCGTCACCCCATCCGCCGAGCCCGGGTAACCGGAGTCCGGTCATGGCAGCCTCCTGAGGAAGTCGTCGGTCGCACCGGCGATCTGCTCCAGGATGGCGTCCGGGACGACGAAGTCGCCAGTGGCGCTCAAGGCGTGATCAAGACCCGATAGCTCGAGGACGGCGCAACCCAGGCCCGCGGCCGCCGTCGAATCGTGCATCGGGTCGCGGGATCCCGCCACCACCAGCTGCGGCGCAGGATTGTCGGCGATCCCGGCCGCGACCTCGGGATCGGTGAGCACCGGGGTCATCCAGACGGCCGGAGTCTGCATTCGTGCGGCGTGCGCTGCCGCTCGGCATCCGAGCGACTTGGCGATGATGAGATCGGCGCCCTCGGGGGATGTCTCGAGCAGCCGTGAGACCACGAACCCGGTCGGGTTCTCCGGCAGCGCGGCGAGACGCCATCGTGCGAAGCGGACGTCGAAACCCAGTCGCTCGGCCCGCTCGACCACGACTGCGAGGACCGGCCCGGTGGCCGGGTAGGCCCTGCCCGGCAGGACTACCGCGACCGGGCCCACGGCCTCAGCCGACCGGTCCGACCAGCGCCGGGGCCCGCAGCATGGCGTGCGGCACCCCGAGGGAGTCGACGAGGTCGCCGGCGAGCGGGCGCACCTTGCGACACAGGCTGTTGATCTCGCGGCTGATGGACTTGCTGCGCTGGGTCGTGAGGCGTCCGTGCTCCATGAACCACGCCCGGTCGGCCTCGATCACGCTCAACGCGTGCAGGTCGCACAGCAGCGAGAGGGCGACGCGCAGGTCACCCTCGGGCAGCTCGCGGATCTTGGCGACGAACGCCTCGAGGACCAGCCGCTCCATGTGAGCCTCGGCAGAGGCGATGACGTGGTCCTGGACCCGCGAGAACACCACCCCGGGGTTCATCCCCTGATCCATGCCTCGCTTGAGTCGGCGCGCGGCTCCGGAGAGCATGTGCTCCTCGCGGAAGCGCAGCATCGCCAGCTGGTACTCGGGGTCGAGCAGCCCGGCCTCCTG
>NZ_JAXMNS010000072.1:0-11368 GCF_034670285.1 Nocardioides sp.
TTCCGATCTTGAGCGTCTCGCTCACCGGGTAAGCCTGGCAGGCCAGTACGAAGCCCTGCTCGAGCTCGTGATCCTCCAGCGCGTAGTTGCGCCGGAGATCGACCTCGCCGTCGCACAGGCGCGCCCGACACGTGCCGCACACCCCGCCCTTGCAGGCGAACGGCAGGTCGCTGCGGGTGGCCTGGGCGCCGTCGAGCACGCTCCGGTCGCGCGGCAGCGCCAACGTCGTGGACCGACCATCGAGCACCACGGTGACCGCACTCGTCTCCCCGGTCGCCACGGCATCGACGCGAGTGAGCACGGGCGGCGGCTCGTCGACGTAGAACAGCTCGACGTGGACGCGCTCGGGGTCGACGCCGAGATCGGTGAGCACCCCGCGAGCATCCTCGACGAGCCCGATCGGCCCGCACAGCCAGGCGTGGTCGAGGCTCGCGAGCGGCACCAGGGTCTCGACCAGGGTGCGCACGCGTTCGGCGTCGAGACGACCGGAGAAGAGGTCGACCTCACGCGGCTCGCGCGAGAGCACGTGGACGAGGTGGAAGCGCGATCCGAAACGGTTCTTCAGGTCGGCGAGCTCCTCGGCGAACATCACCGACGCACTGGTGCGGTTTCCGTAGAGCAGCGTCACCCGCGCATCGGGGTGCTCCAGGACGGTCGAGGCGATCGACAGCATCGGGGTGATGCCGGAGCCTGCTGCGATGCACAGGTGGTGCCCACCCTCGTCGGGGTCGGCGCGAAAGCGCCCCGTCGGGGTCTGCACCTCGACGACGTCGCCGGGCCGCACGTCGTGGACCAACCACCGGGAGAAGACGCCGTCCGGGATCTCGCGCACGCCGATCCGGGGCGAACGGCCGGCCGGGGCACACACGGAGTACGAGCGCCGGTGCTCGCGCCCGTCGATCGTCCGACGCACGGTCACCGACTGCCCGGCGCGGAAGTCGTAGGCCGCGCGGAGGTCGTCGGGGACGTCGAAGCTGACCGCCGCGGCGTCGTCGGTGAGCCGGTCGACGCGCGAGACCGTGAGCGGGTGGAACGCCGCCCGGGCTGGCGAGGACAAATCAGATCTCCTTGATGTGCTCGAACGGCTCGAGGCACTCGGTGCAGCGGTAGAGGGCCTTGCAGGCGGTGGCCCCGAACTCGGAGGTCAGTACGGCGTCGGCCGCCCCGCACTGCGGGCAGGTCACGGCCCGGTGGGTGGGCAGCAGCGAGAGCGGCACCGGACCACTCGTGTCGGGAGCGGGGCCCGGCGCGGAGATCCCGGCCTCGACCAGGGCACGACGGCCCTTCGGCGTGATGTCGTCGCTCGACCACGGTGGATCGAGGCTGATGCGCACCTCGACCTCGAGGAAGCCGTGGTTGTGCAGCCGGTGCACGACGTCGTCGCGCATCGTGGCCAGCGCCGGGCACCCCGAGTAGGTCGGGGTCAGCGTCACGATCACGCAGCCGCCGACGACCTCGACACCGCGCAGCACGCCGAGGTCCTCGAGGGTGAGCATCGGCAGCTCGGGGTCACGCACGCGCACGGCGATGCGCCTGGCCTCCTCGGCGCTGGCGGCGTGACGGGAGCTTCCGGGGCTCACCGGGTCCATGGCACTCACCAGGACCCCGACGGGTGCGCACGCGCCACGACCTGCATCTCGGCGAGCAGTCGGCTGAAGGCCTCGGTGTGCAGGCCGTCGCGACCGTTCTCACCGCGCACCCGCGCGAGCGGTCGTGCGTCGGCGCGCTCGATCCCGCTGGCCGACAGGACCTCGTCGAGCACCGCGTCGACCTCGGGTCGTACGACGCCGGGGTCGATGCCGACGCCCGCCTCGCTGACCCGTGCCTCGACGGGGTGGCCCTCGAAAAGCTCGGCCTCCAGCGGCCAGATCGCTCGTAGGCCGGCCTCGACCCGCGAGCGCGACTCGTCGGTGCCGCGGGCGAGGGTCAGGATCCACCGCGCGGCGTAGTCGCGGTGGTAGGTCATCTCCTTGACGCCCTTGGCGGCCACCGCGGCCAGCACGGTGTCACGGCTCCCCCGCAGTCGTTGGAGCAGCGCCAGCCGCCAGGCCGAGAAGACCACGAGCCGGGCCATCGTCTGGCCGAAGTCGCCGTTGTCGGCCTCGACGAGCCGCACGTTGAGGAACTCGCGGTCGCCACGGAAGAACGCGAGGGCGTCCTCGGGCGGCACCGGGGAGCCCTCGGGGAGGCTCGGCACCAGCGTCGGATCGGCAGCGGCAGCGCGCGCCAGGAGAAGACGCGCCTGACCGAGGAGGTCGAGCGCGATGTTGGCCAGCGCGATGTCCTCCTCGAGGTCGGGGGCGTTGCTGCACCACTGCGAGAGCCGGTGCGACATCACCAGCGCGTCGTCTCCCAGCATCAGGCAGTAGCGCCCGAGGTCACTCGGGTCGACGCCGTCGGGGACGGTCGTGTCGATCCCGGCCAGGGGGTCCTCGAAGTCGGTGCCGAAGGCCCACTGGGAGTCGTCGCTGCCCAGCAGCCCGTCGTAGACGGACTCGTGATCGTGCGTGGCGCTCATCGGTTCCTGCTCACATGTGGGGGACGTCGTCGGGGATCTCGTAGAAGGTCGGGTGCCGATAGACCTTGTCGCCGCTCGGGGCGAAGAGCGGGTCCTTCTCGTCGGGGCAGGAGGCGGTGACGGCGTCTGAGCGCACCACCCAGATGCTCACGCCCTCGTTGCGTCGGGTGTAGACGTCGCGGGCGTGGAGCAGAGCCATCTCGTCGTCGGCGGCGTGCAGCGAGCCGACGTGCACGTGGTTGAGGCCGCGTTTGCCGCGCACGAACACCTCGTAGAGCGGCCAGCCGCCGTCGACGCCGCTCATCGGACAGCCTCCTCGGGGGCAGCTGCGGGGGTGGACGCGGACGCCGCGAAGGCGGTCGCCGCCTCGCGCACCCAGGCGCCGTCCTCCCAGGCCCGGCGTCGGTGGGCGATGCGCTGGTCGTTGCACGGGCCGTTGCCGGAGATCACCTTCTTGAACTCCTCCCAGTCCGGCGAGCCGAAGTCGTAGGAGCCGCGCTCCTCGTTCCACTGTAGAGCCGGGTCAGGCAGCGTCACACCGAGCGCCTCGGCCTGCGGCACGGTCATGTCGACCATGCGCTGGCGCAGGTCGTCGTTGGTGTTGCGCTTGATGCCCCACGCCATCGACTGCGCGGTGTTGGGTGAGTCGTCGTCGGGCGGACCGAACATCATCAGCGCCGGCCACCAGAAGCGGTCGACCGACTCCTGCACCATCGCGCGCTGCTCGTCGGTGCCGCGCATCATCGTGGCGAGCAGCTCGTAGCCCTGGCGCTGGTGGAACGACTCCTCCTTGCAGACCCGGATCATCGCGCGTCCGTAGGGGCCGTACGACGTGCGGCACAGCGGCACCTGGTTGCAGATCGCGGCGCCGTCGACGAGCCAGCCGATGGTGCCCACGTCGGCGTACGACAGGGTCGGGTAGTTGAAGATCGAGGAGTACTTCTGACGCCCGTCGATGAGCATCCGGGTGAGCTCGTCGCGCGAGCTGCCGAGGGTCTCGCAGGCCGAGTAGAGGTAGAGGCCGTGGCCGGCCTCGTCCTGCACCTTGGCCAGGAGCACCGCCTTGCGACGCAGGGATGGCGCGCGGGTGATCCAGCCGCCCTCGGGCTGCATGCCGATGATCTCGGAGTGCGCGTGCTGAGCCACCTGACGCACGAGCGTGCGGCGGTAGCCCTCGGGCATCCAGTCACGCGGCTCGATCCGGTCGGCTCGCGCGATCACCGCGTCGAACCTCTCCTGCAGCGCCGGCTCGTCGAGCTCGGGCGTCAGCGTCATGGCTCCTCCAACGGGGTCTCGACGAGCAGCTCTCAGATTACTGACCGCTCGGTCACTAATAGAGTGCCACGCGAGAGCCGCCGAGCGCAACGGACCGCTCAGTGCTGCACCGCGAGGTCACTTCCGTCAGCCGTGTGCGGGTTCTCGTCGATGGCGACCACGGCCGGCGAGGGCAGGTCGAGGCCACGGCGGCGGTCGAGGTGGACGCCGGCGATCATGCAGCGCACCGATCCGCCGGCGAGCTCGATGGTGGGGATGTCGACGTCGACGATCGTGCAGGACTGCTCGATCACCGCCACCTGGTCGGGGCGCAGGCTGCGCCGGGCCCGCGACGACATCGCCATCACGTAGTTCCGGCGGCCGTCCTCGGTGCGTCCGCACAGCTCGACGGCGTTGCCGGCGAACTCGCGCACCTGCTCCTCGGTGAGCTCCACGATCGTGCGTCCGTTGACCGTCAGCCGCTCGCGCACGGCCGCGCGACGCACCTCGTCGGGGATCAGGTCGAGGGCGATCAGCGCGACCTCGGTGCCGATGCAGGCCATCACGTTGGTGTGGTAGACCGGCACGCCCGAGGAGTCGACAGCGTCGAAGGCCATCGGCTCGTAGCCGAAGTCGGTGCAGAAGCGCTCGAGCACGTGGGTGTCGGCGCGGTGGCTGACGGCCGCGTAGGCCACCCGCGACATGTGGTCGAGCACCATCGCGCCCGTGCCCTCGAGGAAGATCCCGTCGGGCTCGAGGCCGGAGTAGTCGACGATCGTCTGCACGCGGTAGGACGACTTCAGCATCTCCAGGACGTCGGCCCGACGCTCGTGACGCCGGTTCGAGGCATACATCGGATAGACCGCCACGGTGCCGCCGGCATGGGTGGAGAGCCAGTTGTTGGGGAAGACGCTGTCGGGACGGGTGTGGTCGCCGTCGGCGAACACGTGCACCCGCACGCCGGCTGCGCGCAGGGCCTCAGCCACGGCGTCCATCTCCTCGAGCGCGCGCGCCGACGTCTGGTCGTCGGCCTGTCCCTCGGGCGGCGAGGACTGGAAGGCGTTGTCCGCGGCGGTCGCCTGGTTGGGGACGAACCGCTCGGCACGGATCAGGATGACTGCGGAAGGGGCCTGTGCGCTCACGCACGGAATCTAGACGACGACACCCTGTTTGCCACACTGGCACCAGCGCCCGGAGCACCTCCCGGGCTCCCGGACGAGTGGGTGCCGTACCCGGTGTGCGACAAGACGGCCCTGAGGAGATGTCATGTCCTGGTTGATCCTGGTGCTGTCCGGAGTCCTCGAGGCGGTGTGGGCCACGGCCCTGGGCCGTTCCGACGGGCTCAGCAGACTCGCCCCGTCGCTCGTCTTCGCGGTCTCGGTGACGCTGAGCATGCTCGGCCTCGCCTATGCGATGCGCGAGCTGCCCGTCGGCACGTCGTACGCCGTGTGGGTCGGCATAGGTGCCAGTCTCACGGTCACCTACGCGATGGTCACCGGGGCCGAGTCGGCATCGCTGGTCAAGGTGCTCCTGCTGCTGATGATCGTCTCGGGTGTCGCAGGCCTGAAGATCTTGCACTGAGGCACGGGCCTACGGTGGGTCACTCATCATGACGACCTCTCCTCCGCACGACCCCAAGCTGCTGCTCTGCATCGACGCTCCGTCGCTGCTGCACCGCAACCACCACGCCCGGCAGGGCACGGCGCTGCGCGACCGCGGCGGCCGGCCCGCGTGGGCGCTGCACGGGATGGTGCGTCAGGTGCTGGAGGCGATCGAGTCGTTCGCGCCGGACGCCGTCGTCCTCGGGCTCGACGACAAGACCTCCTCGCTGCGCGCTCAGCAGTACCCGGACTACAAGGCAGGTCGCGCCGAGAAGGACCCCGACCTCGTCGACCAGCTCGGACGGGCGGGGGCGCTGCTCGGTGCGCTCGGGCTGCTCACGATCACCCCACCAGGGCTGGAGGCGGACGACGTCAGCGCGTCCGCGGCCGCGTGGGCCGAGCGCGCGGGCTGGCGCTGCGTGATCATCACCTCCGACCGCGACGCCTTCTCGCACATCAGCGAGACCACCGAGGTGCTGCGCCTCATCAACGGCGGCATGCACGCCTCTCCCCTGCTCAACCCCGCACGCCTCCACGCGATGTACGGCGTCGCGGCCGAGCACTACCTCGAATACGCCGCCCTGCGCGGCGACGCCAGCGACAACCTGCCGGGCGTCGACGGCATCGGCGAGAAGGGTGCCGCGGCGCTGCTCGCCCAGGTCGGCTCGATGCACGAGGTGTGGGCCGACCTCGAGCACTGCGACGGAGCGACGGTGGCGGCTGCTCTGGACGACTACTGCGCCGAGCAGGGTCAGCGGCGGATCAGTGCCGGGCTGCTCAAGCGCCTGCGCGAGCCCGGCGCTCGCGAACGATTCGAGTTCAACCTGACGCTGATGGGCGGCCGCGCAGATCTCGACCTCGGGCTGGAGCCCGACACGGCGGGAAGTCCCGGCCTGCTCCCCCTCGACCCCGATCGGGTGCGCCGGGTCGTCGATCACTTCGGGGTGGAGGCCACCACCGAGCTCGCCCTGCGCGTCCTCACGCGCTAGGCGTCGGCTCCAGGGACAGCTCGACCATCAGCTCGTCGGCGAGCTGCTCGAGAGCACCCCGCACCTCGGCGAGATCGGTCGCCGCGGGCACCGACAGGCTGGCCTCGACCTCGAAGAGGCTGCCGCCGGCCATCGGCGCGTCGCGGACGTCGGTGACCAGCTCGTCGATCCCGATCTGGTGGGCAGCAAGAGCCGCGGAGATCTCCGCGACGATGCCCGGGCGGTCCTGCCCGAGCAGGTGCAGCCTGACCTCGGACTCGTCACCGCCACCTCCACCATCTCGGGGCCCCGCGCGCTCCACGCGCACCTGCAGGCCGTCGACCGCGAGGCCTGCGAGCTCCTCCTCGAGCAGCGCCACTTCGCCGTCCGGAACCTCGACGAGCGCGACCCCGGCGAACTTGCCCGCCAGACGAGCCATCTGGCTGCGCTGCCAGCTGCCTCCCCGCACCTCGACCAGTCGAGAGACGGTCGACACCAGTCCGGGGCGGTCGTCACCGATGACGCTGAGCACCAAGGAAGCCATGCCCGCACCCTAGGACACCCGCAGCCCCAGGGTCGGTCACCTAGGCTCCGTGCAGCACCCCCGAACAGCAAGGACTCCCTCTCGTGGCCGGCCCGACACCGCACCGTTCGGCCTTGTTGCTGCTGCTCGTGGCGCTCGGCCTCATCGGCCTCGTGGTCCCGGCCGGAGCAGCCTCGGCGGAGACCCGTTGGCTCTGCCATCCCGGGCTACCCGACGACCCGTGCCGTGGCGACCAGACGACCACTGCGGTGCGCGCAGACGGGTCTGCTGTCGTACGGCGGCCGCGGGTCCCCCGTCGTGCGGGCGTCGACTGCTTCTACGTCTACCCGACCTCCTCGGAGCAGCCGACCCCCAACGCTCGTCGCCGCAGCGAGGCCTCCGTCGAGGCAGTGGCCCGCCAGCAGGCACAGCGCTTCTCGACCGTGTGCCGCACGTTCGCACCGCTCTACCGCCAGCGCACGCTGGCGGCGCTCGCGGCCGAGAAAGCCTTCACCGAGGAGCAGCGCGGCGACTTCTACCGGCTCGCCTACGTCGACGTCCTGCGCGCCTGGCGCGCCTACCTGGCCGAGGTCGGCCCGGAGCGACAGTTCGTGCTGGTGGGGCACTCGCAGGGCTCACGGCTGCTTCGCAAGCTCATCGCCGAGGAGATCGACCCGCGACGCAGCATGCGACAGCGACTGGTGTCCGCAGTCCTGCCAGGGGCCGACGTCGTCGTACGGCGCGGCCGCGACCGCGGCGGCGACTTCGAGCACCTGCGTCTGTGCCGCTCGTCACGCCAGCTGCACTGCGTGATGGCGTGGTCGGCCTACGGCGAGACCCCGCCCGACGACAGCCGCTTCGGCAAGCCGCCGACCGACGACGCGGCCTCTCCCGGGCTCGACCTGCCCGTGGGTCGTCGCCTCGAGGTGGCCTGCACCAACCCCGCCTCGCTCGCCGCCAACCGTCGCGTCCAGGTGCGCACGGTCGTGCGCTCCGAGCGGCTGCCCGGGCTGCTGGGTCTTCTGCAGCTGCAGCTCTACGGCGGCCCACCACCGAGCGCCGAGACGCCCTGGCTGGTGCCGGCAGACCGCTACACCGCACGCTGCGCTCGCACCAACGGCACCCACGTGCTCCGGGTGCGACCGGTCGGTGACGCCCAGCAGCTCAATCCGGCGCCCGATGACACCTGGGGCCTCCACATCGCCGACGTCAACCTCGTCCTCGGTGACGTGCTGCACGTCGTACGACGCCAGGTGGCCCGGCTGCGTCCGTGACCCGCTCAACGCGTCGCAGCTCAGCGCACGACACGAGTCCGCGAAACCAGCCACGGCCAGCGCCGGCCCTCCCTAGGCTGACCTTCCGATCCACCCCAGATCTCAGAGCAGGACCTCCGTGACCCAGCTGCACGTCGATCACAGCAACGACGCCGCCAGGATGGAGGCGCTCGAGCGCTACCGCCTGCTCGGTGCCGTCGACCGGCCCGAGCTGACGGCGTTCGCCGAGCTGGCCGCGCGCGTGTGCGGGGTCTCCTCCGCCTTCATCTCGGTGATCACCGACGACGAGCTTCGCCAGCTCGCGAGCACCGGCCTCGACCCCTTCAACGTGCCTCGCACCCTCTCGATGTGCGATGCCGTCCTCGCCGAGCCCGAACCACTCGTCTCGGCCAACCTGGCCCTCGACCCACGGTTCCGCGACAACGACTTCGTGCGTGCCGGGCAAGCGGTCTTCTACGCCAGCTATCAGCTCACCACTCCCTCCGGGGTGCCTTTCGGCTCGCTGTGCGTGCACGACGACCAGGAACGCGTGATCGACGATGAGCAACGACGCGCGCTGCGTGACCTCGCCGACCGCGTGGTCGACGTCCTCGAGCTGGAGGTGCGCAACCGCGAGCTCGCCTCGACCATCGACGAGCTCGAGCGCTCCAACCTGCAGCTGACCGCCTTCGCCGGCCAGGTCAGCCACGACCTCCGCAACCCGCTGGGCGCGCTCTCCGGCACGCTCGAGCTGCTGAGCGGGTTGACCGAGGAAGGTGAGCCCGACGTCGCGACCATGCGCGTGCTGCTCTCACGAGCGGAGCGCAGCACAGGACGGATGAGGGTGCTCGTCGAGGAGGTCCTGCAGTTCGCGGCCCTGGGCGGGCAGCTCGAACGCCGTGAGGTCGACGTCCGCCGACTCGTGCGCGACGTGTGCGACGACCTGGCCGTCGAGCTCGAGGGGGCCGTCCACCTCGCCGACCTCGACGCGGTCGTCGCCGACCCGGTGCAGCTGCGGATCGTGGTGCAGAACCTGCTCGCCAACGCCGCGAAGTACCGCCGCCCCGGAAAGCCTCCCCAGATCGAGCTGGCCGCGCGGTCCGGTCACCACACCTGGCGGCTCGAGGTCGTGGACCACGGGGTCGGCGTGCCGGAGCACGAGCTGGGGCGGGTCTTCGAGCCCTTCGTACGAGTCGGCGACTCGGCCGCGGTCACGGGCTCGGGGATGGGGCTCGCCACGTGCCGCCGCGTCGTGGATGCCCACGGCGGGACGATCGAGGCCGCGGCGACGCCGGGAGGCGGCCTCACGGTCCGGGTGGAGCTGCCCCACCCGTCGACTTCCTGAACGACCACGGGCCGCCGCACCCCAGAGGGTGCGACGGCCCGGTGCTCAGACAGGGTCTGGCGCTGGGTCAGGAGTGCCTCAGAGGATGTAGAGCATCTCCTGGTAGGTCGGCAGTGACCAGAGGTCGTCGGCGATGATGCCCTCGAGCTCGTCGGCCGCCTCGCGCACCGCCGTCATGGCCGGGAGCACCGAGTCGCGCATGTAGGTGGCCGCCTCGAGCGACTCCTCGGCGTGCTCGTGGGCGATGGCGTCGGCGAGCGTGGCCAGGCCGGCTCGCAGCGCCGCGATCGGCGCGCTGACCTGCTGGAGCGACGACAGGTCGGCGTCCACGCCGGCCGCCTTGAGCGCCGCGACGTTCGAGGCGAGCTCGGTCTGGTAGCGCAGCGCGGCCGGCAGGATCGTCGTCGCACCCATCTCCAGCGTCAGGTTCGCCTCGACCGCGACGGTGAGGATGTACTGCTCGCAGCCGATCTCGTAGCGGCTGTGGGCCTCGCCCTCGTTGAAGACGCCGTACTTCGAGAACAGCTCGATCGCCTCGGGCGTGATCAGCTCGGGCAGCGCGTCGACCGTCGTGCGCAGGTTCTTCAGCCCGCGCTGCTCGGCCTCGACCGGCCACTCGTCGGAGTAGCCGTTGCCGTTGAAGATGACCGCGCCGTGCTGCGAGACGATGTCGGCGAGCAGCGTCTGGACGGCCTCGTTGAAGTCGGTGCCCGCAGCGACCGCGGTCTCGAGCGACGTGGCGCAGTAGTCGAGCGCCTCGGCCATGATCGTGTTGATCATGACCATCGGGCC
The DNA here is from genome assembly GCF_034670285.1 of Nocardioides sp. GTDB lineage: Bacteria > Actinomycetota > Actinomycetes > Propionibacteriales > Nocardioidaceae > Nocardioides. Next base: position 10,255 of record NZ_JAXMNS010000072.1, read on the forward strand.
GGCGACGGTCTGCTGCGAGCCCGGCGCGCGGAACTCGAAGCGGTTGCCCGTGAAGGCGAACGGCGAGGTGCGGTTGCGGTCGCCCGGGTCCTTGTTGAGGTCGGGCAACGTGTCGACGCCGATGATGAGCGTGCCCTTGTCCTTCGAGCGGGTGGCACCGCCCTTGGCGATCTGGTCGAAGACGTCGGCGAGCTGGTCGCCGAGGAAGATCGAGATGATCGCCGGCGGGGCCTCGTTGGCGCCGAGGCGGTGGTCGTTGGACGCCGAGGCGACCGAGACGCGCAGCAGACCGCCGTACTTGTGGACCGCGCGGATGACCGCGGCGCAGAAGACGAGGAACTGCGCGTTGTCGTGCGGGTTGTCACCGGGCACCAGGAGGCTGCCGAGCTCGGAGTTGCCGAGCGAGAAGTTGACGTGCTTGCCCGAGCCGTTGACCCCGGCGAAGGGCTTCTCGTGGAAGAGGCACTCCATGCCGTGCTTCTTGGCCACCGACTTGAACGTCGTCATCAGCAGCTGCTGGTGGTCGGAGGCCTCGTTGGCGCGCTCGAACATCGGCGCGACCTCGAACTGGCCGGGCGCGACCTCGTTGTGCCGGGTCTTGGCCGGGATGCCGAGCTTGAACAGCTCGCGCTCAGTGTCCATCATGAAGCCGAGCACGCGCTCGGGGATGGCACCGAAGTAGTGGTCGTCGAACTCCTGGCCCTTGGGCGGCTTGGCGCCGAACAGGGTGCGACCGGCGTTGAGCAGGTCGGGGCGGGCCAGGAAGAAGTGGCTGTCGACCAGGAAGTACTCCTGCTCGGGACCGCAGTAGGCCACCACGTTGTCGGGCTCGGCGTGACCGAAGAGCTCGAGCACGCGCTTGGCGTGCACCGACATCGCCTGCTGCGAGCGCAGCACCGGCGTCTTGTGGTCGAGCGCCTCGCCGGTCATCGAGATGAAAATCGTCGGGATGCACAGCGTGTTGCCGTTGGGGTTCTCCAGCACGTAGGCCGGGCTCATCACGTCCCAGCCGGTGTAGCCGCGGGCCTCGAAGGTGTTGCGCAGACCACCGTTGGGAAAGCTCGACGCGTCGGGCTCGCCCTGGATCAGGGTCTTGCCGGAGAACGACGCGAAG
>NZ_JAXMNS010000073.1:0-11353 GCF_034670285.1 Nocardioides sp.
CACCAAGGGCCTGGAGTTCGACGCGATCGTGGTCGTGCGCCCGCAGGAGATCGAGGACGAGTCGCAGACCGGCCGCGCGACTCTCTACGTGGTCCTGACCCGCGCGACCCAGCTGCTGACGACGGTCTCCTGAGGCAGGTCAAGCAGGTCAGGCAGGTCACGCGGTGAGCGCGAGGCCCCCCCGGGACCGGCGGCGGCACGCAGCTGCAGGTCGTGGAGCACGACAGGTAGCGGTGCGCGGCGTGGCCGCAGGCCGCGCACGGGAGGTCGTGCGACAGGTAGGTCCGGTGGCTGCTGGTCGTGTCGATGGCGGTGTCCCACATGGCTGGGCTCCTTCCGGTGTCAGAGGAGAAGACCCGCGACTCGTCTCGCTGATACCGAAGGAGCCCCGCGCACGGGGTCGATCGGCGATGAGCTCAGCCCTTCACGACCGCGATCGAAGTGGTTATCGTCGAACGCATGGCCACGCACGGAGCGAGCAGACCGTGGGTGCTGGGGGCGTGCCTCGCAGCACTCGTCGCGACGACCGGATGCGGAGGGGGCGGTGGCGGCGACGGGGGCGACTCCTTCGACGACGCGTTCAACGAGGCGTCCGGTGCCGGTGGCGGAGGCACCCTGACCGTCGAGGGGTCGGACTACCCCATCGAGTCGGTGATGTGCGCCAACAGCGACTCCAGGGTCGACATCGGCACCGTCGGTCAGAACTACCGGGTCTTCGTGACGGGCGACCCCGACGACCCGGACCTCCAGATCCTCGACCCGGACAGCATCCAGTGGTTCGACGGCGACAAGCAGCAGAACAACGAGGCAGTCGTCGCCGTCGACGGCGACACCTACACGAGCGAACCGACCGTGTGGTGGAACAACCAGGATGATCGTGTGATCGAGGCGTACTTCACCATCGAGTGCCCCTAGATCGGCTCTTCCTGCGTTGACCCGGGGCCACCCCGGGGCCACCCGGCGGCGGTCAGGCGGCCGGCAGGGGTCCAGCGGGGAAAGCCGGTGCGGGCTCGTGCTCGGACGCAACTAGGCTTCGGCCATGTCTGCCGCAGCCACGCCCGACGCCCGGGACGCCATCGACGCGCTCATGGGGCACGAGGCGTGGGCGATCATCCGTCGCTCGACGCGAGTGGGCGGTCGCGACACCGTGGGCATGGTGGGCGGCGCCCGCACGGTCGTCGAGTCGCTCCTCGACGTCCCGCTCGAGACCGGTGTGCCCGAGCCCGGGAGGGTGGCCGACCGGCTGCTCGCGATCCCCTTCCGCCAGGTCGCCGAGCGCGGCTTCGAGGCCCACGACGACGGTGCGCCGCTCGTCGTGGTCGACATCGAGACCGAGCACGAGTTCTCCGTCGCCGAGGTGATCGACGCGATCGACTCGGTGGCCGTGGAGTTCTCCGACCGCGGCGGGTTCGAGACCGACGACGAGGAGTACGGAAAGCTCGTCGAGTCGATCATCCGCGACGAGATCGGCCAGGGCGAGGGCGCCAACCTCGTCATCGGCCGCCACTACCGCGCCCAGATCGCCGACTTCGACCACACCGTCGCCCTCTCGGTCTTCCGCCGCCTGCTCGAGCGCGAGCGCGGCGCCTACTGGACCTATGTCTTCTTCACCGGCGACCGCTACCTCATCGGCGCCAGTCCGGAGCGGCACGTCAGCGTGCACGACGGCGACGTGCGGATGAACCCGATCAGCGGCACCTTCCGCATCCCGCGCGAGGGAGCGACCAAGAAGCCGCTGCTCGACTTCCTCAAGGACGAGAAGGAGATCTACGAGCTCTTCATGGTCGTCGACGAAGAGCTGAAGATGATGTGCGACCTGTGCCACGAGGGTGGCCAGGTGCTCGGACCGTTCCTCAAGCCGATGACCCACCTCATCCACACCGAGTACCTCCTCGCCGGGCGCAGCGACCGCGACCCGCGCGAGATCCTGCGCGACACGATGTATGCCGCGACCGTCACCGGCTCGCCGGTCGAGAACGCGTGCCGGCTGATCAAGGCCTACGAGAGCGAGGGTCGCGGCTACTACGGCGCCGCCCTGGCGATCCTGGGTCGCGACGAGGACGGCGGCGCGGTCGTCGACAGCCCGATCGTGATCCGCTCCGCCGACGTCTCCCTTGACGGTCGGCTGAAGGTGACCGCCGGGGCCACCCTGGTGCGTGACTCCGAGGCGTCGTACGAGGTGGCCGAGACGCACGCGAAGGCCGGCGGCATCCTGTCGGCGTTCGGACTGGTGCCGCAGGCGCCGGTTCCCGACATCGCGCTCGCCGAGCTCGTCAACGACGAGGACGTCCTGCTCTCGCTCAACGCGCGCAACCGCCGTCTCAGCTCGTTCTGGCTGACCGACCAGGCCGGCTCGCCGCCCGACCCGCGGCTGGCGGGCAAGACCGTCGTGATCTTGGACGGCGAGGACGACTTCGTCAACATGCTGCGCCACGTGCTCGGGGTGCTCGGCATGCCCAGCAGCGTCGTGCGCCACGAGGACTACGAGCCCGGCTGTCTCGACGGCTTCGACCTCGTGATCGTCGGGCCCGGTCCGGGCGACCCGCGCGACGATCACGACCCCAAAATGGGCAAGCTGCGCCACGCGGTGTCGTCGCTGCTGGCGGCGGGGCGGCCGTTCCTCGCCGTGTGCCTCGGTCATCAGGCGCTGTGCCACGAGCTCGGCATCGAGCTGGCCTACAAGGACATCGTCTTCCAGGGCACCCAGTCGGCGGTGCCGTACGACGGCCGCACCGAGCGGGTGGGCTTCTACAACACGTTCGTGGGGCGGGTCGGTGCTGATGAAGAGCTGCCCGAGGGCGTGAGCGTCGACGTCGACGAGCCCACCGGCGACGTGCACCACGTGCGCGGACCGCACTATCGCGGCATCCAGTTCCACGCCGAGTCGATCCTGACCCAGCGCGGCTACGACGTCCTGCACGACCTGGTCTCCGACCTGCTGCTCGACTGAGGGCGTCCTGGTGCTGCGGATCGGGATCCTGGTCTTCGACGACGTCGAGGTGCTCGACGCGTGCGGGCCGTTCGAGGTGTTCTCGGTGGCCGGGCGGGCCGCGGAGCGCGCCGGGCGTGAGGCGCCCTTCGAGGTCGTGCTGATCGCGGCCGGCGCGGCCGGGCTCGTGCGGGCGCGGGGCGGTCTGCCGCTCCAGGTCGAGGCGGGTCTTGCCGAGGCCCCGGCGCTCGACGTGCTGCTCGTGCCGGGCGGGGTCACCGACGCCGTCGAGCAGGACACCGCCGTCGTGGCGTGGGTCGCCGAGCGTGCCCGGGTCACGCCGTACGTCGTGTCGGTCTGCACGGGGGCATTCGTGCTGGCCGAGGCCGGCGTGGTCACCGACCAGAGCGTCACCACGCACTGGGACGACATCGTCGCCCTGCGCGAGCGCTGGCCGGCCCTGGACGTCCTCGAGGAGGTGCGCTGGGTGCACGCGCAGTCGTCGCTCCGCCCCGGCGGGGAGGTCTACACCTCGGCAGGGATCTCGGCGGGGATCGATCTCGCACTGCACCTCGTCGAGGTCCTCGACAGCCGCGACAACGCCCTCGCCACCGCTCGCCTCATGGACTACGCCTGGACCGCCACCTGATGCCGAGTCGGCGCCAGTAGGCGCCAACTCGCGGGGAGCTCGGGCGCTGCGTCGGCGCATCTTGCACGCATCGGCTGGCCTAGGGTCTCCTGCGTGATCGTGTGGATCAACGGGACCTTCGGAGCGGGCAAGACGACGGCCGGCACGCTCCTGGCCGGGCGGGACGAGCGGTTGCGGGTCTTCGATCCGGAGGTGGTCGGCTACCTGCTGCGCCACAGCCTCGCTGACCACCCGGTCAGCGACTTCCAGCACTACGAGTCGTGGCGGCGGTTGGTGCCGGTCGTCGCCGACGAGATCGCGGACGCCACCGGCCAGTCGTTGGTGGCGATCCAGACGGTGCTGGACGAGGGCTACTGGGATGAGCTCGTCGGCGGCCTCGCTCGCCTCGGGCACGACGTCGTACACGTGCTGCTCGAGGCCGAGGAGTCCGTGATGGTGCAGCGGATCGAGGCCGTCGAGGTCGAGCGCGGCACTCGGCAGTGGCGCCTGGACCACTTGGCGCAGTACGCCGTGGCGCGTCCGTGGCTGGTCTCGCGCGCCGACCTGATCATCGACTCGACCGATCTCACCCCCGACGAGGTGGCTGCCCGTGTCTGGGTTCACCTCGCCCACCTCTGGGCCTCCGCGACGCCCAGCTGACTCGGCGAGAGATGGGGGCGGCGCTAGGTTTGCCGGGTGCCCATCGATCCGGTTGCTGCGCCGGAGGTGCCGGACGTCGTCGTGGTCGACCACCACGACTCCTACACGTGGAACCTCGTCCACCTGATCGCCTCGGTGACAGGGGTGCTGCCGACGGTGGTGCAGCACGACGAGGTGAGTGCGGCGCAGGTGCTTGCGCACGAGTTCGTGGTGCTCTCACCCGGGCCCGGATCGCCGGCCGAGGTCGGCGACTTCGCGGTCGGCACCGAGGTGCTGCGCGCGGCTACCCGGCCGGTGCTGGGCGTCTGCCTCGGCATGCAGGGCCTCGTGACGTCGTACGGCGGTGAGGTCATGCAGGTGCGTCCGGCGCACGGCGAGGTCGCGCGGATCAGCCACGACGGTCACGGGGTGTTCGCCGGTCTGCCGCAGGACTTCGCGGCGGTGCGCTACCACTCGCTCGCCGCCGTCAACTTGAGCGACGACCTCGAGGTGACCGCACGGGCCGAGGACGGCACCGTGATGGGCGTGCGTCACCGCACGCATCCGCTGGAAGGGGTGCAGTTCCACCCCGAGTCGATCCTGTCCGAGCAGGGGGCGGCGCTGATCGCCAACTTCCTCGCGGGTGCCGGGAGGGTCGCACCATGAGTGACCCCGCGGCCTACTTCGCCGAGATCGCCGCCGAGCACCCCCGCTGCTTCTGGCTCGACGGCGGCGGGGCGCGCGAGTGGTCAGGACGACGCTCGGTCATCGGGTGGCTCGACGACGACGACGTCTCCCTCACCTACTCGGCTGCCCGACGCGAGGTGACCCGCCACGAGGGTGGCCGCGCCACGGTCGTCGGCGACGACATCTTCGACGTGCTCGAAGCCGCGCTCGAGAGCGACCCGGGGCAGTGGTTCGGCTACTTCGGCTACGCGTGCCGCTCCGACCTGCCGGCGCGACCTGACCCGGACCTGCCCGACGCGGTGTGGATGCGCGCGCGACACGTGCGGCAGTTCGAGCACGACGTTCTCAGGGAAAACCTGACGTTCCCAGGGGACGCAGTCCCTGAGAACGTCAGGAACCCCCGGAGATCCGGGGATTCATCCACCCCGGCGACCACCTACGCCGAGGCGTACGCCCGCGTGCAGGCCGAGCTGCACGCCGGCAACACCTACGAGGTCAACCTCACCCACCGCCTCGAGGAGACGGCCCCGACCCACGACCCGGTCGGCCTCTACCTGCGCCTACGCGCCCTCAACCCCGCGCCGTACGCCGGCTTCCTCCAGCACGACGTGACGCACGTGCCCGGCGCCCGGGCGTGGCTGCTCAGCAGCAGCCCCGAGCGCTACGCCCTCATCACCGCCGACCGCACGCTGGAGACCAAGCCGATCAAGGGCACCACGCCGCGCGGCGCGACGCCCGAGGACGACGCCCACCAGCGCGACGAGCTCGCCACGCACGCGAAGTACCGCGCCGAGAACCTGATGATCGTCGACCTCCTGCGCAACGACCTCGCCCAGGTCTGCGAGGTCGGCTCGGTCGAGGTGCCCCACCTGATGGAGGTGGAGTCCTACGCCACCGTGCACCAGCTCGTCTCGACCGTGCGGGGCGACCTGCGTGACGACGTCTCGACGATCGACGCCCTGCGCTCGCTCTTCCCGGCGGGCTCGATGACGGGCGCGCCCAAGCTGCGCACGATGGAGGTCATCGACGCTGTCGAGGCGACTCCGCGCGGGGTCTACTCCGGCGCGTTCGGGTGGATCTCCTCCGACGGCCCGGCCGACCTCGGCGTGGTGATCCGCAGCCTGATGTCGCCCGGCGAGGGCCGCTGGTTGCTCGGCACCGGCGGCGGGATCACCGTGCAGTCCGACCTCCAGCAGGAGTGGGACGAGGCGCGGCTCAAGGCCGAGCGCCTTCGCAGCGCGCTCGGGCCCACCCCGGGGCCTATCCCGCGTTGAGCCCGGAGTCCTCGGCCCGTGCAGCGAGCGCGGCCAGGAGGGCCTCGACGCCGTCGACCGTCACGTCCTTGTCGTACGGCGACAGGTCGAGCGCGTTGACCACCTGCACGAGCCGGCCGTTGCGCACCAGGCCGGTGACCGCGAGGGCGTCGTCCGCGGTGTCGACGACGATCCGTGCGCCGCTCGCCCCGGGAACGCCCGGCTCGAGCAGCTCGGAGGTGTCTCCGGGGTCGCCGAGCTGGTCGACGATGTCCTGGAGCGTGCCGTCGTAGAGCTGGTAGTTGATGTCGAGGATCGTCCCGCCCTCGTCGGTGGGGGTGAAGATGCAGCGTGGCTCGGCGGCCGTGCCGGTCTGTTGGTCGAAGGTCGAGCCGAACAGCTCGGCGACCTGGGTCGGAGCGAGGGCGTCGCAGGGGTTCCACAACGGCTCGCCGAGGTCGGTCGCGATCGGCGTCCGGGGCGCCGCGGCCGGGTCGTCGTCGCCGGAGAGGCCGCCGACGAGGGCACCGACGGCGGCGAGCGCCCCGGCTCCCACGAGGGCGAAGACGAGCAGCCCGGCCACCAGGCGTGTGCGGGTCTGGTCACGCATCGATCGGGACTCCTCCAGGTAGACACAGCACCAGTCGTGCGCCGCCGCTCGGTGACGCGGTCGCCTCCACGGTGCCGGAGTGACGTTCGGCGACCTGACGCACGATCGAGAGGCCGAGGCCGGAGCCCGGCATGGTGCGGGACTCCTCGGCGCGCCAGAAGCGGTCGAAGACCCGCGCGCGGTCGGCGACCGCGATGCCGGGGCCCTCGTCGTCCACGCTCAGCAGGCCGTTGCTCAGCCGCACGCGCACGGTGCCGCCGGGCGGACTCCACTTGGCGGCGTTGTCGAGCAGGTTGGTGACGGCCCGCTCCAGCGCGCCGGCCTCGCCGACGACCGACCAGGGCTCGGTCTCGACGTCGAACGTCGTCCCGACGGCGCGGCGGCGCACGCGGGCGACCGAGAGGTCGACGATCTCGCTCAGGTCGACCGCCCCGACCACCGGCGCGAGCGGCTCGTCGCGGGCGAGCTCGGTGAGGTCGCCGATCAGGGTCGTGAGCTCGTCGATCTGGGCGCGGATGTCGTCGAGCAGCTCTTCTCGAGCGGCCGGGGGCAGGGCGATGTCGGACTGGTCGGACTGTGTGAGCAGGTCGACGTTGGTGCGCAGCGACGTCAGCGGGGTGCGCAGCTCGTGACCGGCGTCGGTGACGAGGCGTCGCTGCCGGTCGCGCGAGGCGCCGAGCGCGACCAACATCTGGTTGAACGCCGTGGCGAGGCGGGCGATCTCGTCGTCGCCCTCCACGGGCAGCGGGGCGAGGTCCTCGGTGACGGCTATCTGCTCGACCGCGCTCGTCAGCTTGCGCACCGGTCGCAGGCCGTTGCGCGCCACGCCCCAGCCGGCGATGCCCGCGCCGAGGACTCCGACGAGGCCGAAGAGCAGGCTCACCGCGCCGAGCTTGGCGAGCAGCTTCTCCTGCTGGGTCAGCGACTGGGCGAGGATGACGGTCGGGGCGTTGTCCTTGCCGGGCACCGAGACCATGCGGTACTCCTGGCCCTCGATCATCACCGTGCGCACGCTCGAGGCCGCGATGCCGGTGGAGACGTCGAGCTCCGGGCGACCGACCGGCAGGTCCGAGCCGCCGGTGCCCAGTGCCAGCAGCTGGTTGTCCTGGAGGAAGGCGATCCTGATGTCGGAGGCGCCCACGAGCACGGTCTCGGTGGGCGTGCTGCGGTTGAAGATGTCGGCCTGCGACGTGCCGCGGGCGCGATCGATCAGGGTCTCGTCGAGCTGCGACTGCAGCTGGATGCGCGCCGTGACGTAGACGCCGACGGCGAGGAAGGCGACCGAGAGGCCCACCGCGATGGTGGCCAGCAGGGTGACCCGGCTCGCGAGCGAGCGGCGGTAGTGCCAGCCCCGGACGTCGCTCATGACTCCTTCAGCACGTAGCCAACCCCGCGCACAGTGTGGATCAGGCGTGCCTCGCCCTCCGCCTCGGTCTTGCGGCGCAGGTAGCCGACGTAGACCTCCAGGGAGTTAGCCGTCGTGGGGAAGTCGTAGCCCCAGACCTCCTCGAGGATGAAGGAGCGGTCGAGCACCCGGCGCGGGCGACGCAGGAACATCTCGAGCAGGGTGAACTCGGTGCGGGTGAGCTCCATGGAGCGTCCACTGCGCAGGACCTCGCGGGTCGAGGTGTTCATCGACAGGTCGCTGAACGTGAGGGTCTCGTCCTCGAGGTCGTCGTCGGGGACGACGCGGCGCAGCAGCGCCCGCAGCCGTGCGAGCAGCTCGGGCAGGGCGAAGGGCTTGGCGAGGTAGTCGTCGGCGCCGGCGTCCAGTCCTTCGACGCGATCACCGACGGTGTCGCGGGCGGTCAGCACGATGATGGGGACGTCGTTGCCGGCCGTGCGCAGGGCGCGGGTGGTCTCGAGGCCGTCGAGGCGCGGCATCATCACGTCCATCACCACGACGTCGGGCATCAGCGCGCCGATCCCGGCGAGCGCCTCGGCGCCGTCGCCGGCGAGGTGGACCTCGTAGCCGTTGAACTCCAGCGAACGGCGCAGCGACTCACGCACCGCCTTGTCGTCGTCGACCACCAGCACCCGGGGCTTGCCGGACGGCGTCGCGGGCGTCGAGAGGCCGGTCGAGGGGGTGGGGGCGCCAGGGGAGCCCGGGGTCGCAGCGTTCACAGGGTCCAATGTGCCAGGTCGCCCTGAGCCTGGCCTGAATGCGCCCTGCGCGTCAGCAGTACCGACCAGCAACCGCGGCAGCCCGCGCGCCGTACCCGCCACCGACCAGGCAGGCATGCACGAGCAGCGGGAAGAGCTGGTGCAGCCCGAGCCGGTCCTCCCAGCCCTCGGCCAGTGGACTGACCTCCTCGTAGGCCTCGGTCATCCGGGGCAGGTGCGGCAGCCCGAAGAGCGCCAGCATGGCCAGGTCGACCTCGCGGTGCCCGCCGTACGCCGCGGGGTCGATCACCGTGACGCGACCTTCCTGGCCCCAGAGCACGTTGCCGTTCCACAGGTCGCCGTGCAGTCGCGCCGGCGGCTCGTCGGGCAGCAGCGTCGCGAGTCGGCCCACGACGGCGTCGATGGTGGCGGACTCCGCACTCGTCAGGGCGCCGCGGTCGTGCGCGAGCTTGGCGTAGGGGAGCAGGCGCCGGGTGGCGTAGAACTCCGCCCAGGTGGGGGCGCTGGTGTGGGGCAACGGGAGACGGCCGATGTAGCCGTCGGCCCCCGAGGTGCCTGAGGAGCCCGAGGGGCCTGCGCCGTACGACGTCGCTCCGGCGAGGTGGGTGCGCGCGAGGCGGCGTCCGAGGTCGGCGGCGTCCTCGACCCCGCCGCGACCGGTCTCGACCCAGGCGAGGATCAGGCAGTCGTGGTCGACGGCGAGCACCTCGGGCACGCGCACGCCGCCCTCGACCTCGCCGAGCCAACGCAGGCCGGCGGCCTCGGTGGTGAAGAAGTCGTCGGGGGCGCCGGTAAGGGTCTTCATCAGGGCGGTGCTGCCGTTGCTCAGGCGCAGCTTGGTGGCGGTGCAGACGTCGCCGCCCGCGACGGGGGCGGTGGCGACGACCGAGGCTTCCAACAGGGTCTCGGCGCGTCGGGCGAGGGTGGGCTGGCGGGTCACGAAGCGCCCTGCTCGCCCGAGGGGGAGGCTCGCTGGAGCGTCTCGGGGAGTCGCTCGACCAGCGCCGCACAGCTGCGCTCGACCATCGCCAGGACCTCCTCGAAACCTCGAGGCCCACCGTAGTACGGGTCCGGCACCTCGGCTCCCACACCGCCCAGATCACCCAGGTCACCCAGATCTCCAGCAGCCTCCGGGTCGAGGTCGCGCAGCAGCCCGACCCGCTCGGAGCGGCCGCCGAGGTCGGCGAGGTTCTGGGCATCCATGGCCAGGACGAGGTCGTGGCGCTCGGCCCAGCCGTCGTCCCACTGCTGCGCGACGTGGTGGGTCGGGTCGTAGCCGGCCGCGCTGAGGGTGGCGGCCGAGCGGGAGTCCATCGGCTTCCCGACGTGCCACCCGGCGGTGCCGCAGGAGGCGACCTCGACCCGGTCACCGAGCCCGGCGTCGGCCACCAACGTCGACAGGACGACGTCGGCCACCGGTGAGCGGCAGATGTTGCCGAGGCAGACCAGCGCGATCCGGTAGCGCCCCGCGACTGCTGGAGCAGGGAGCGGGGGAAGTGGGGGAGTCACCGACAGGTCACTTGTCGTCGACGAAGCTGTCGACGAACCACGTGACCAGGGTGATCACGATCGAGCCACCCACGGCGGTCCAGAAGCCGTTGACCTTGAAGCCGATGTCGAGGGCGTCGGCGAGTGAGCTGGTGAGCATCAGCATCAGCGCGTTGATCACCAGCAGGAACAGGCCCAGCGTGAGGATGATCAAGGGGAAGGAGAGGAGCTTGAGGACCGGCTTCACGAACGACGTCACGATGCCGAGGATCGCGGCCACGATCAGCAGCGGGACGAGGTTCTTCTCGACCTCCTCCCAGCCCTGACGCGGTCCGCCGGTGAAGCGGATGCCGTCGAGGAGCCAGGCTGCCGCGGCGACGCCGAGCGCGGTGGTCAGGAGGCGGAGGATGATGCGCATGGGCTCAGTGTGACAGCCCGGGAGTGCGGGCGTGGGCCGGTCAGGTCACGTTCAGTTCACGCCGAGCGCGGTCAGGATCGCGTCGGCAGCCTCGTCGAGATGGGCCCGCAGGAACTCGTGGGCGCCGGTCAGGTCGCCCTGCTCCATGAGGTCGACCAGCTCGGTGTGGGAGCCGGCCTGGTCGTGGGCGTTGCGCCGCAGCCGGTCGACCTGGGCGAGGGCGAGCTTGAGCTCGACGACGAGCAGCTCGGCCATCGAGACCAGGCGGGCGCTCTGGGTGAGGCCGACGAGGGAGACGTGGAAGGCCAGGTGGCGCTCGTTGAGCTCCTGGTAGGACGCCTTGGCGGCGATCGAGTCGGTGTAGTCGCGCAGGCAGGCCCGCACGTGGTCGCGGTCGACCTGGTCGGCGACGTTCCAGCGCAGCACGCCGGCGCCCTCGAGCACGAAGCGCGCCTGGCAGACGTCGCGCACCGACGAGGCCTCGGGCGAGGCGACGTGGACGCCACGGTTGGGCTCCCGGGTGGCCAGCCCCTCGGCGACCAGCAGCCGGAGGAAGTCGAACACCTTGAAGATCCGG
>NZ_JAXMNS010000074.1:0-11313 GCF_034670285.1 Nocardioides sp.
CTTGAGCTCGCGCTGGCTCGTGGTGAGCTCGAGGTTCTTGGTCGCCGCGTCCTCGACCGGCACGTCGCTCGCGTGGGTGCCGAAGGCGTGGGCGACGTCCTTGGTCCAGGAGAAGTAGTGGTGCAACGGGTAGGTCTCGTCGACGCCCATGCCTCCGTGGAGGTGGTGGCAGATGTGGAGCACCCGGGGCGCCTCGGTGGTCGCCCAGTAGGCGGCCACCGCCAGGTCGTCGTCGGCGTCGAGGCCGCTCGAGACGCGCCAGGCGGCGTTCTCGGCGGCGAGGTCGAGCGTGCGGGCGCCGATGTAGATGTCGGCCGCCTGCATCGCCACGGCCTGGAACTCCGCCAGGGTGCGCCCGAACTGCGTGCGCTGCTTGATGTACGACGCCGTCAGGTCGCGGGCGCCCGCGACCACGCCGGCGACGGTCAAGGCCAGACCGGCCGTGGCCAGGTGCACCAGGCGCTCGGCGGCGCCGTCCTGCAGCAGCTCGGCGGGAGCACCCTCGAGCACCACGGTGTGCGTGGTCAGGCGGGCCGAGGAGGTCGACTCGAGCAGGGTGACCCCGGGACCGGTCGGGTCGACGAGGACCGCCACGACGTCGTCCCCGTGCCGAGCGGTGACGAGCAGTCGGCGGGCCTGGTCGGCGAAGGTGACGGCGATCTTGCGTCCGGAGACGGTGCCGTCGTCGTAGGTGGTGGCCAGGTCGGAGGCCGACTCGGCGAGGCCACGACCCACCTCGCGCAGGGCCGGGGTGAGCAGCACGTCGCCACTGGCCACGCCGGGCAGCAGGGCCTCGCGCTGGGAGTCGGTGCCGTGGGCGGCCAGGGTCAGCACCCCGCAGCACAGGGTCTCCCAGACCGGGAGGTGCAGGGCCCGAGCGCCGGTCTCGCGCAGCAGCACGCCGACCTCGGGCAGGCCGAGTCCCTCGCCACCGTGAGCCTCGGGCACGGGGAGAGCGAGCAGTCCGGCAGCCGCGAGCGCCTTCCAGTCGGCGTCGCGGTCCAGCGCCTCACGGGCGACGCTGCGCACCGCGTCGAGGGCCTCGATCGACTCGGGGTCGGTCAGGGTGAATCCATCCACTGCCACAGCTCGCTCCTCGGTCCTGTCGTCCCATGCGTTCGCGAAACTGTAACCTGTTCTAGTCCGAGGCGGCCATGCCCTCCAGGGTGACGAGCAAGGGAACGGCAGAGCAGATGAGCAACCTCTCCCCACTGAAGATGATGCGCAACCGGGTCTACCTCCCGTTCGTGCAGATCCCCGAGGGACGCCTCGTCGAGCTGCCCGGGCGCGGGACGACGTACGTCACCGACACGCCGGGGCCCGATGCGCACTCCCCCACGATCGTGCTGCTCCACGCCCTGGGCTGCACCGGCCTGCTCACCTGGTTTCCTGCCATCGGCGCGTTGGCGCGCCGCTTCCGGGTCGTGACGCTGGACCAGCGTTGGCACGGCCAGGGCATCACCGACCAGGAGTTCTCCCTCTACGACTGCGCGGACGACGTCGCCGCACTCATCGATGAGCTCGGCCTCGAGGACGTGATCGTGGCGGGCTACTCGATGGGCGGAGTCGTCGCCCAGCGGGTCTGGCGCCAGCACCCGGACAGGATCCAGGGGCTCGTGCTGTGCTCGACCACCGACAAGTTCCAGCTCAGCCTGGTCGAGCGTGGCTTCTTCACCGGGATGGGCACCACGATGCTCGGGCTGCGTGGCCTGTCGCGCTCAGCCACCGTGACGCGGGCCGCCCGCGCGGCCGCAGCCGCCGCCGACCTGACGCCCAACGACATGGGCGAGTGGGCGTTGGCGGAGTTCAGGTCGACCAGCCCCTGGGCCGTGGGCCAGGCCCTGGCCGCGCTCGGGCGTCACCACTCCCGCCCGTGGTTGGGGCGCATCGACGTGCCCACCGCCGTGGTCGTGACGACGCGCGACCGGGTCATCCCGGCAGCCCGCCAGCACGCCCTGGCCCGCGCGATCGCGGGGGCCACGGTGCACGAGGTCGACTCCGGCCACGCCGCGTGCGTGATGGAGTCGGAGAAGTTCGTGCCGGCCCTGCTCGAGGCGGTCGCCACCGTCAATGCCCGGCGCCGCGACTTCCACCGCGACTGAACGCGCTCCCTGCTCCTCGACTACTTCTCGGTCGTCCGCGCACGCGGCTTCTTGGCGCGGGTGCTCCGGGCGCTGCTGATCTGAGTCGCAGTGGCCTCGAGCGCCGTGACGGCGTCGCGCAGGCGCGCGAGCTCCTCGGGGAACCGACGTACGAGCGCCTCGGCGTCCGGCATCGACTCACGGCACGCGATCACGCCGACGTGCAGCTCGCCGTTGTTGGACATGACCGTGACGTTCAGCCCCGACCCGTGGAACACCGGGCCGAGCGGGTAGAGCGCCGTGATCTGACCGCCCATGAAGAACAGCGGGATCGGCGGTCCGGGCACGTTGGAGATGACGAGGTTCTGCACGACGGGGTGCTTCTCGGCCAGCCTCAGCCCGGCGTAGGCGCGCACGGCGAGGCCGAAGGTCCGCGGGGCTGCGAACTCGGCCCAGTCCTGCAGTGAGTCGGCGCTGATCGCCTGGTGGTGCTCCTTGGCGTTGCGGTTGTCGTGCGACATCTGCTGGAGCCGCTCGAGGGGGTCCTCGATGTCGGTGCCGAGCTTGGTGAACAGCGAGGAGACCTTGTTGGCACCCTTGGCGCGGCGCGAGAGCTCGCGCACGCTCACCGGAACGCAGGCCACCAGCGACGTGGTCGGCAGCTCGCCCCGCTCCTCGAGGTAGGAGCGCAGCGCGCCGCCCGACACCGCGAGGACGACGTCGTTGACCGTCGTACCGGTGGCCGACTTGATCGAGCGGACGACCTCGAGGTCCATGTCGGTCAGCGCGATGCTGCGGTGCCCGGTGATCGTGCCGTTGAACGACGTGCGGGGCGCGGTGAGAGGGGCGGCCATGGCGGTGCCCTGACGCGCGCGGGAAACCGTGCGGGCGACGCCCTCGGCGGTGGGCCCGACGATCTTGGCCACCTGAACCGGCAGCGCCAGCTTGGTCACCAGCGCGCGACCGAAGAGCTCGCGCTTCCCCACGTCCCGACCGTGGGATCCCCCCGCCTCCAGGGCGAGCGGGGCCGACTCGGGGTCCAACGAGCACAGGTGCGAGATCAGGTTGGAGCCGGAGACGCCATCGACCGTCGCATGGTGCATCTTGGAGAAGATCGCAATCTTGCCGTCGTCGTAGCCCTCGATCACCCACATCTCCCACAGCGGCCGCGACCGGTCCAGCGGCAGGCCGGCGAGGTGGGAGGTGAGTGAGATGAGCTCCTTGTAGCCGCCCGGGCTGGGCAGCGCGAGGCGGTGCACGTGGCGCTCGATGTCGAACTGCTTGTCCTGCACCCAGATCGGGTGGTCGAGGCCCATCGGCACGCGACGCACCTTGCGCGTGAACGCCGCGACGTCGCGCACCTGCTCGTCGATGCCGGCGAGGACGGCGTCGAACGAGTAGCCCTGGGGCATCGTCGACGGATCGATGACGATGACCCCGCAGACATGCATCAGCTGGGCGGGGGTCTCGAGGTACAGGAAGCTCGCGTCGAGTCCGGACAACCGATCCATGTGCTCATCCTCAAAGTGGGGGGTGGCGCGTAGTGGAACACGTTTCAGCCTGTGAACGATTCGCGGCCGATCCGGTCACGCCCGGATCGTCGCCTAGATTCACGTCCATGGGATTTCGTCGACGCCAGCTCGTCGCTGCAGCACTCACCGCCAACGCGGTCCGACCGGTTCCCGGCCCCCGCACCGGCATCCCGTCGTTCTTCGCCGGCTGGTTGACCGGCGAGCTCGCACCGCACCTCCTCGCCGCGATCGCCACCGACACCACGCTCCAGGTGCGACCCGGCCGCCGTCCCGACCCGATCGGGCTCGCACTGGCGGCCGGCACCGCTGCGGGACTCGCCCACCTGATCGCCCAGAGTCGCCGCAGCGCTCACGTCGCCGAGGAGGCGCTGGCTGACGCGCTGGGCAGCGACTACCTCGATGCGCTCGATGCCCGCCCCACGCCGAAGGACCTCGCCACCCCCTGGCGCTCGCTGGTCCACCCGTTCCGCTCCCGGCCCGACGAGCGCATCGTCGTCGAGCGCGACATCGCCTACAACGCCAACGGCAAGCGGGGCTTCCTCGACATCTACCGGCCGGCCGGCGACGTGAGCGGAGCCCCGGTCCTCCTGCAGGTGCACGGCGGTGCCTGGACGATCGGCACCAAGGAGCAGCAGGGTCTGCCCCTGATGCGTCACCTCGCAGCCAAGGGCTGGATCTGCGTGGCCATCAACTACCGCCTCGCGCCGAAACACGCCTTCCCCGCCCACATCGTCGACGTCAAGCAGGCCATCGCCTGGATCCGCGAGCACATCGCGGCCTACGGCGGCGACCCGTCGTACCTGGCGATCACCGGCGGCTCCGCCGGCGGACACCTGTGCTCACTGGCGGCCCTCACCGCGGGTGACCCCGCCTGGCAGCCCGGCTTCGAGGACGCCGACACCTCGGTCCAGTGCGCCGTGCCCCACTACGGCGTCTACGACGTCGCCGGCCTCACCGACCTGCCCGGCGTCACCACGATGCGTGACGGCTTCCTGGGCCCCAAGGTCCTGCAGACGTCGTACGACGACGACCCGGCGGCGTTCGAGGCAGCCTCGCCGCTCGCCCGCATCACCGAGCAGGCCCCGGACTTCTTCGTCATCCACGGATCGGTCGACACCCTCATCGACGTCCGGCAGGCGCGCACCTTCGTCGACCGGCTGAAGGAGACGTCGTCCAAGAGCGTGGTGTATGCGGAGCTGCCGGGGGCGCAGCACGCGTTCGACACCTTTCCCTCGATCCGCTCGGCGCACATCGTGCGTGCGATCGACCGCTACCTGCACTGGCACTGGAACACCTGGCGCGCCGGCCTCGACCACCGCGACGAGCTGAGTGAGACCTCTCAGGCCTAGCTCTAGGAGGCGGAGTGAGCGCGGCGCTCGAGCTCGACGGCGAGACGCGTGACCCGGTCGAGGACCTCGTCGACACGCAGCGAGACCGCGAGGGTCGGGCTGTCGGACCCGTCAGCGGACGGCTCGGGCCGCAGCAGCCGTGAAGCCAGCCGGAGCGCCGTGAGCGCGTTGTTGAGCTCATGGGTGACGTCACCGGTGCCGAGAGCAGCGATCCTCAGGGCATCGGCGGCGTCCTCGCCGTCGGAGCCGGTCCGCGGAGGCGGTGCCGAGCCGCCCGAGCTCTCCTCGACCGACTCCTCCGCGATCCAACGGTAGCCAGAACCGCTGTCGGTGCGTAGAAAGCTGGGGTCGTTGGCGTCGTCGCCGAGCTTGGCCCGCAGCGTGCGGACGTGGGCGCGCAGCGCGGCGCGGGTCTCGTCGCCGTAGCCGTCGTCCCAGACCTCCTGGAGCAACCAGGTGTGCGTGAGCAGCCGACCGGGGTGGGAGACGAACACCTCGAGCAGGCGCCACTCCTTCGGCGTCAGCCGCACCTCTTCGCCCGACCGTTGCACGGTGTGTGCCGTCAGGTCGATGTCGAGTCCGGGGAAGGACATCAGGGGTGATCGGTGGTCGGCGGAGCTCTGGGCACGCCGCACGATCGCGCGCATCCGCGCGCTCAGCTCCTCGAGCCCGAACGGCTTCTGCAAGAAGTCGTCGGCACCGGCGTCGAGGGCGTCCACGCGACGGCCCTGGTCGCTGACTCCCGAGAGGATCAGGATCGGGACGGCGGTCCAGGTGCGCAGACGTCGTACGACGTCGACACCGTCCTGGTCGGGGAGCCGGAGGTCCAGCACCACCAGGTCGGGGTCGGTCAGCGCGACCTGCTCCATCCCGGAGGTGGCGTCGGCCGCGACCGTGCAGTCGAAGTCCTCACGCTGGAGGGCCGCAGACAGTGCTCGGGTGAGCTGGACGTCGTCATCCACCACGAGAACCCGGATCATGGAGTCGAGCATAGGGCAGCCGACTCCTCACATAATCTTCACACGGTCCGATCTCACACTCACGCGTATCTGACGCGCGACCGGGCAGAGTGAGCACTCCCGGCTACGGAAGAAGGGCCCCCTGTGAGCGACGTCCCCGTCGTCGACGTGCACGACCCGCGGCGCACGGCGCACGTGCGTGCCGGCGCGCTGGCTCTCGTGGCGATCTTCGGGCTCTGCGTCGGGGCTGTCGCCTTCGCCCCGGTGGGCTCTGGAGTCGCGTCGTGGTGGCCTGCGGCCGGCGCCGCCTCCGGGCTCCTCGTGCTCACCTCGCCGCGCTCGTGGCTCGGCTACGTGCCGGCCATCGCGGTGGTCACCGCGCTGGCCAACGTCGTCGGCGGCCGGGACGTCAGCGTCTCCCTGCTCTTCGGCCTCGTCAACGCCTCTGAGGCCCTGGCCGTCGCTGCGGTCCTCGGCGCCTTCCGCTCACGGCCCTGGCTCCGCACCAGCGAGGACTTCGGTCGTCTGCTGATGGCCGGCGTCACCGGTGCCGCGGTGGCCGGGGCTACCGCGGCTGCGGTGGTCGCCTGGATGCTCGACGGGCCGTTCTTCGTGGTCATGCTCGACGTGATGGCCTCCCACGGCGCTTCGCAGGTGCTCGTGCTGCCCCTGCTGCTCCTCCTCACCGACCCCGATTCGAGTCGCGCTCGCGGCTGGTCGCGTCCCGTTCGAGTCGGAACAGTCGTCGCCACGGTCTCTGCCTTCGCGCTGGTGCACTCCTTCGGCCAGGACCTCCCGATCGCCTTCGTGCCCTTCGTGTTCCTGGTGCTCGGAGCCCAGGTGCTGACGCTGCGCAACCAAGCCGTGGTCTCGGTCGGCGTCGGCGTGCTGGTGACCCTGCTGACGGCCCAGGGCGGCGGACCCTTTGCCTCCGCCGGCCTCTCCCCCGCGACCATGGGTGCCCTGGTGCAGCTCGACGTCGTGGTGATCGCCCTCTTGGCGCTGCCGCTCTCGATCGCGATCAACCAACGCGCCGTGGCCCTCGACCAGGCCCTGGCGAGCCGGGAGACCTACCGCCGTGGCCTGGCCGAGTCGATCATCGGCATGGTGATGGTGCGTCCGTCGGTCGACGGACTGGTCGTGCTCGACATCAACCCGCCGGCCGCCGAGCTGCTCCAGGTGCGGGCCGAGCAGCTCGTCGGCAAGACCTGGACCACCGGCCTGGGAGCGCACCGCACCGAGGTGGCGGAGGCGGTCGACCGGATGCTGGCCGGGGAGATCTTCGGGTGGGAGCGCGAGCTCTGGCTCGACACCCCGCAGTCGCGTTGTGTGCGACTCGCACTCTCCTGGGTCCCGGACACCTCCTCGGGCAACCTCATCGTCGCCCAGCTGGTCGACCTCACCGACGCCCGCCTGGCCAGCCAGGCCCTCGAGCGCGAGCGTGACTTCACCCAGGCGCTCCTCGCGGCCGCCACCGGCACCGCGATCGTCGCGTGCGACGTCGACGGCGCCGTGACCTACGCCAACCAGGGCGCGGCCCGGATGCTGGGGACCACCACCCGCGCCCTGTGCCGGCGTCGTCTCCTCACCGATCTCTACGACCCTGCGAGCCTGCGACGCCACGTGCTGGCCACCGACGCCCCCAGCGGCTTCGACGCTCTGGTCGAGCGTGCGCGCACGACGGGCCTCCCCGACCGCGGCGACTGGACCTGGCGCACCGACGACGGCCGCCCGGTGCGGGTCAACGTGCACCTGAGCCCGCTGCGCGAGGCCGACCGCACCGTCATCGGCTACCTGGCGGTGGCCGAGGACATCACGGCTCGTCAGAAGGAGCACGACCTGCTGCGCACCGCCCTCGAGCGGGAGCAGGAGGCCGTCTTCAGGCTCGAAGAGCTCGACCGTACGAAGTCGGAGTTCCTGGCGACCGTGAGCCACGAGCTGCGCACGCCATCACCAGCATCATCGGGTTCACCGACCTGCTCGCGCAGGGCGTGACCGGGCCGGTCAACGAGACCCAGACGCAGATGCTCGGCCGGGTCGATCGCGGCGCACGGCGCCTGATGAGTCTCATCGAGAACGTGCTCACCGCCTCGCGCGTGGAGTCCACCGGCACCCGCCGCCTCACCGATCCGGTCGACCTGACAGCCGTGGTCGAACGAGCGATCAGCGGGGTCGGTCACCTGCGCTGGGGTCGAGACCTCGACGTGGTCACCCACCTCCCGGTCGGCGAGATCATCGAGGTGATCGGCGACAGCGAGAGTCTCGAGCGCGTCGTGGAGAACCTGATCTCCAACGCCGTGAAGTTCACGCCCGACGGAGGCCTGGTGGAGGTGGTCGTGACCACCGATCCGGACCGCGACCACGTGGCGGTGCTCGAGGTGCGGGACAACGGGATCGGCATCAGTCCCGACGACCTGTCGCGCCTCTTCGAGCCGTTCTTCCGCAGTGCCTCCGCGGTCAAGTCAGCCGTGCAGGGCACCGGGCTGGGGCTGGGCATCGTGCGCAGCGTCGTCGAGGAGCACGGTGGCTCGGTCCACGTCGAGTCGTCGATCGCCACCGGGACGACCGTGCGCGTCGAGCTGCCGGGACTCAGCAGGCGCGACGTTCGAGCAACGACGTGATCGTCGCCAGGAGCGTGTCGGTGTCGAAGGGCTTGACCACGTAGTCGTTGGCCCCGGCGTCCAGACCTTCCTGGATGTGTTCCTGCTGCGAGCGAGCGCTCAGCAGGAGCACGGGCAGCTCGGCCGAACCAGGTCGCGAGCGGATCGCCCGGGTTGCACCCAGGCCGTCGATCTCGCCCGGCATCGCGACGTCGAGCAGCACCAGGTCGATCTCCGGGGACGCCTCGATCATCTCGAGAGCGGTCGCGCCGTCGCGGACCATCAGGGTGCTGTGGCCGGCCGCCATCAGGAGCATCTCGAGCAGGACGTGGACGTCCGGGTCGTCCTCGGCCACGAGTACCACTGCCATGCGATTCGACCTCCACTAGACGGGGCTCCCGACACGTACGCGCCCGCCCTCACCTCGAGGATAGCGGTCGCGCACCTCGGCTCGCGGCCCTATCTGCAAGCCGACTTCACACCTTCCTCACACGGCCGCGCACAGAGCACATGGTTCCCTCACGTCGCCCTGGAAGGGTCCTGGGAAGGAGGTACCACAGCCATGACTGAGCACCGAACGCTGCACAGCGTCACCGCCGCCGACCGCCTCACCGACGACCGCGAGGCGCTCGAGGGGATCTATCGCACCCTGATCGTCGATCGCATCGAGGAACGCGGCAAGGCCGGCTACCTCGAGGTCGGCCAGCGTGCCCTCGTGCTCGCCGACGAGCTGAGCAGCACCACCGTGACCGCTCGCGAGGTGGCCGACCTCCACGTGAGCGCCGTCAGGAACCTGACGCGCGGCAAGAGCCAGCAGCGCGCCGAAGCCGTCATCCTGGCGGCGCAGCTGGTGCTCATCGAAGTGTTGGGTCATCTCTCGGACCGGTACCGCGATCGCGCCCTGCGCGACCAGCACTCCGGCCTGGGATGAGCATCAGTCAGTCCCCTCGCGAGGCGCACGCGGGGGCCTCGGGGGGGACCTACCACTTCCGTCTCTTCATCGCGGGCGAGTCGCCGCGGTCATCACGCGCCATCAGCAACCTGACGCTGCTCTGCGAGCGCGCCATCCCGGACGCGCACAAGATCGAGGTCATCGACGTGCTCGAGCGGCCGGACCTCGCAGAAGCAGCCTCGGTGCTGGCCACCCCCATGGTGATGCGCATGCAGCCGCTGCCCCAGCGACGCGCGGTCGGGGACTTCAACGACCTCCCGCGCCTCGCCGCAGCCATCGACCTCCACGTTCCCGACTCCCGAGACGAGACCGCGCCATGACCGCCTTTGACCAGCCCCTCATCTCCGCCACGCCCGGCCGGCAGCCCGTCATCGTCAAGGTCCCGACGGGACACCCCGGACTCGACCAGATCCTGCGCGGCGGCATGCCCATGGGCCGCACGACCCTGGTCAGCGGCACCGCCGGCAGCGGCAAGACCATCTTCGCCTTGCAGTACCTCGTCGGCGGGATCCGCGACCACGACGAGTCCGCGGTCTTCGTCACCTGCGAGGAGACCCCCGACAGCATCCGTGAGAACGCCGAGTCCCTCGGCTTCGGCATCTCTGCTCACGAGGCCGACGGCACCTGGACCTTCGTCGACGCCACCTACGATCCCGGCATCGAGGAAGAGGTCGTCGGTGCCTTCGACTTCTCCGCCCTCATCGCGCGCATCAAGCACGCGGTCGAGACCACCGGCGCCACCCGGGTCGCCATCGACTCCCTCGGCGCCCTGATGACCCGGTACGACGACGCCCACATCGTGCGGCGCGAGATGCTCCGTGTGTCCAACGCGCTGCGCGCCATGAAGGTCACCTCGATCCTCACCAACGAGCGTGGCGCCGAGCACGGCGAGATCGGTCGCTTCGGCGTCGAGGAGTACGTGTGCGACAACGTGCTCGTGCTCCGCAACACCCTGGCCGAGGAGTCCCGTCGCCGCACCCTCGAGGTGCTCAAGATGCGCGGCGTCGACCACCTCACCGGTGAGTTCCCGGTGACCATCCTCGCGGGACAGGGCCTCGTGGTGCTCACGCTCGAGGGCACCGCCCTCGACGCGGAGTCCTCGATGACGCGGATCCACTCCGGTCTCGACGAGCTGGACGAGATGTGCGCCGGGGGCATGTTCCGCGACTCCGTGAGCCTGGTCTCGGGCGCCACCGGCACCGGCAAGACCCTGCTGGTGACCGAGTTCATCGACGGCGGCGCCAGCCGCGGCGAGCGCTCGCTGATCTTCTCCTTCGAGGAGAGCCGCGCCCAGCTGTTCCGCAACGCGGCCGGCTGGGGACGGGACTTCACCGCGCTGGAGAAGGAGGGCACCCTGCGGGTCGAGGCGATCTACCCGGAGATGCGCTCGCTCGAGGACCACCTCGTCGCCATCATGAACGCGGTCGACGAGTACCAGCCCACGCGGATCGCGATCGACAGCCTCAGTGCGCTGGAACGCATCTCCACCGAGCGCAGCTTCCGCGAGTTCCTCATCGGGCTCACCTCCTTCATCAAGCATCGTCAGATCGCGGCCCTGATGACGGCCACGGCACGCACGCTTCTCGGTGGGGAGTCGCTGACCGAGGCCCACATCTCCACGCTGACCGACATGATCATGCTGCTGCGCTACGTCGAGATGGGCGGCGAGATCCGTCGCGGCTTCGCCGTCCTCAAGCTGCGCGGCTCGACGCACGACAAGCGCATCCACGAGTTCACCGTCGACGAGACGGGGATGAACATCGGCGGGCCGTTCCGCGGAGTCACCGGGATCCTGTCCGGAGCCCCGCGCAGCGTCGCCGAGGCCAGCCCAGACCTGGAG
>NZ_JAXMNS010000075.1:0-11313 GCF_034670285.1 Nocardioides sp.
GGAGAGGTCCGTCAGGAGACCGATGATCACCGCGCCGAGCACCGCGCCCCAGATCGAGCCGAGGCCACCCACCGTGATCGCCGCGAAGAGCAGGAGCAGCGTGAGCTGTCCGATCTGGTAGGTCACGCCGAGCTGGAAGCCCAGGAAGACACCGGCGAGGGCTGTGAGCGCGGTGCCGACGATCCAGACCAGTGAGATGACGCGGTCGACATTGATGCCGGTCGCGGCCGCCAGCGCCGGGTTGTCCGCGACTGCCCGCGTGGCGCGTCCCAGGCGGGTGTAGCTGAGGGCGGCGATCACGACGGCGAGCGTCAGGATGCAGATCGCGCCGATGAGCAGGTCGCGATCGGTGTAGGTGAACAGGCCCTGGAAGGACTTGCCTGCCGGGGTGAAGTACTCGGCGTAGGTCTCGAAGCGCGAGCCGGTGAAGTAGGCGTACATGTTGCGCAGGAAGAAACCGAGACCGATCGTGACGATCATGGCCGCGATCAGGCCGGTGCCGCGTCGCCGCAGCGGGCGCCACAGCCAGGAGTCCTGCAGGTAGCCGAAGCCCATGGCCAGGATCACGGTGATGGGCACGGCCACCAGGAACGGGAGGTTGATCTCCGCGTCCGTGAAGGGGATCCCGACTCCGCTGCTGAGGAAGAAGGTCACGATCGCGCCGAAGCTGACGAGCTCACCGTGCGCGAAGTTCGTGAGGCCCGTCGTGCCGTAGATCATGTTGAGCCCGAGCGCGGCCAGAGCGATGATCAGGCCGAAGAGGAGCCCGGAGTAGATGAGGCCCGGCACGCGGTCCCACTTGCCCTCGAGGCTGCGGTTGTCAGGCCCGATGAGGAACGTGGTGTTGAGCACCGTCAGGTTGCCGGTGAGGGTGTTGGTCGTGCGTGCGCCCTCGCGCATCGTGACGCCCTCGGGCAGCGTCTCGGGGTCGAGACTCACGGTGACGATGCCGAAGCCGGAGGTGATGGGGATCTCGAAGGAGCCGTCCTCGGCGGTCTCGCCGGGGAACTCCTCGCCGTCGCAGTTGGTGACCAGGATGGCAACCCCTGGGACAGGAGCGCCATCATTGGCGTTGTTGATCAACGTGCCCTTGACGGTCTTGTCGATCGGGGTGCCCTCGCACGCTTGTGCGGGGCTGCCCGACGGCGTCGCCGCTTGCGCGGCCGCAGACAGTGGCCCGGCCAGGGTCACGAGGGTCAAGAGCGCTAGCAGCGAAGCGGCGAGGAACGCCGCTCCGGTGGAGCGCTGGGCCCGCTGCGACTGCCGACGCGGTGGGCTGGTGTGGACGGTGCGCATGTAGCTCCTGTCGCCATGGAGGTGTCCGGGAATACCTCGACGCTGCACCCTACGGCCTGCGAGGCCTCGCGCGTGGAAACTCTGATAACGCATTGATCAAGGTCGTGCGCCGATCGTGTGGAGCCCTCAGCTCAGGGCAGCCACGAGTGACACCAGCGCCGGCGCCACCAGCAGGGCGGGCAGCAGGTCGGCCACGGCGAGGTCGCGGATCTTGAGCAGGCGCAGAGCCACGCCGACGAGCAGCAGGCCGCCGGTGGCGGTGATCGCAGCCAGGTGCGCCTCGGGCAGCACGTCGCCCAGCACGACGCCGAGGACGGTCAGAGATCCCTGCACGAGCACGACGGTCAGCGCGCTCGCCGCGACACCCCAGCCGAAGGAGGCAGCGAAGGCGATCGCGGCGAAACCGTCGAGGGTCGCCTTGAGGTAGAGCTGGTCGGCGCCGTTGCCGAGGCCGTCGTTGAGGGAGCCCAGGATCGTCAACGGTCCGGTGCAGAAGATGAGCGAGGCCACGACGAAGCCCTCGATGAAGCGCTGGCGCTCGGCGGAGTCCGAGCTGCCGGAGAGTCGTCGCTGGAGAACACCCCCGAAGCGCTCCACGCGCGACTCCAGGCGAAGCAGCGAGCCGATGATGCCGCCGATCAGCACCGAGCCGAGCACGATCAGCAGGGGAGCGCTCGTGCCGACGACGTCGGAGAGCGCCGGGTCCAGCACGGCCATCGCCGACGTCGCGGCGATCAGCAGGGTGACCAGGCCCAGACCGTCCGTGACCAGCTCGCGGGTGCGTTCGGGGAGCCGGTTGCCGAGCAGCTTGCCCAGCACCGCGCCGACCAGCACGGTCGCGACGTTCACGGCGGTACCGACTCCGGGGAACATCTGCGAAGGCTCTCAATCGATGTCTGGACGAGGCTGGGAGGACAGGTGCGAGCAGCCGAGCGTAGTGTGCTCCCGTCCCGCGACCCCATGGTGGTCGCTCCCGGGGGTCAGGTGTGCTCGCAGGAGCACCGGCGGAAGCAAGGTGGCGCAATGGGTCGCTCGCAGGTGGTGGTGCGGGACGCCGTCCTCGAAGATCTGGATTTCCTGGCCGGGCTGTGGTCCACGAGCCTGCGCCGCGGCGAGTCCGGGGTGCAGCGGGCCGACCTGGTCGCAATCCTCGAGCGGGTCGACGTCCTGGGCACCCATCGGCTGGTGGTCGCCGAGCACGATGCCCGCCCCGCCGGAGCAGTGCTGCTCCTGGTCGACACGGTCTCGTCGCTCAACCTCGAGCCGACGATCCGCGTGGTCTCGCCGATCGTCCTGCCCGACGTGCGGCGTCAGGGCGTGGGCCACGCCCTGATGGAGGCCGCCCTCGCGTTTGCCGAGCAGCACGACATCGTCACGCTCAGCACGGCGGTCTCGCCCGGGGCGAGGGAGTCCAACCGCTTCATGGCCCGCCTGGGCTTCAGCGCGCAGGCGACCTACCGCCTGGCGTCGGTCCCGGTGGTGCGCGCGCGACTGCGCGGGCAGCGCGCGGGACTCACCGTCGCCGGAGGCAACGGCCGCGCGGCGACCCGCGTGATCGCGGCGCGGCGTTCGATGCGGCGCTCGCGCGCAGCGGGCTGACGCGACTGACCGTGGCTGACCGTGGCTGACCCGGGCTGACCCGCGCAGGGCGCGGCGTCGGCGCCGTCATCTAGGGTGACGCGCGTGAGTGCCGAGACCGCCCCGACCCGCCCGAGACTGCTGCTGCTGGACGGTCACTCGTTGGCCTACCGCGCGTTCTTCGCCCTGCCGGTGGAGAACTTCTCGACGACCACGGGGCAGTTCACCAACGCGGTCTACGGCTTCACCTCGATGCTCATCAACGTGCTGCGCGACGAGCAGCCGACGCACGTCGCGGTTGCCTTCGACGTCTCGCGCCAGACGTTCCGCATGGAGGAGTACTCCGAATACAAGGCCAAGCGCAACAAGACGCCCGACGAGTTCGGCAGCCAGCTGCCGCTGATCGAGGAAGTCCTCGACGCGCTGCGCATCCCCTACCTCAAGAAGCCCGGCTTCGAGGCTGACGACATCATCGCCACCCTCGTCACCCAGGCGCTGGCCGACGACATGGACGTCCTGGTCCTCACCGGCGACCGCGACTCCCTCCAGCTCGTCACCGAGCACTCCACCGTGCTCTACCCGATGCGCGGGGTGAGCGACCTCGCGCGGATGACTCCCGAGGCCGTCGAGACCAAGTACGGCGTGCCCCCGCACCGCTATCCCGAGCTCGCGGCGATCGTGGGCGAGACCTCCGACAACCTGCCCGGCGTGCCGGGCGTGGGCCCGGGGTTCGCGGCCCGGTGGATCAACCAGTTCGACGGGCTCGACAACGTCATCGCCCACGCCGACCAGATCACCGGCAAGAAGGGCGAGTCGCTGCGAGCGCACCTCGGCGACGTGATGCGCAACCGGCGCCTCAACGCGCTGGTGCGCGACCTCGAGCTGGACCTGCTGCCCTCCGAGATGGCGTTGCGTCCCTGGGACCGTCAGGAGGTGCACACCCTCTTCGACGGCCTCGAGTTCCGCGTGCTGCGCGACCGTCTCTTCGACTCCCTCGAGAGCGAGGAGGACGTCGACGGCAGCGGGTTCGACCTCGACGGCGCGGTGCTCGAGGCAGGCGCAGTGGGTGCGTGGCTCGAAGCGGTCGGCACCGACCGGACCGGGGTCAACGTCCGCGGCACCTGGGGTGCCGGCTCCGGCCAGGTCGACGCGATCGCGCTGGCCACGGGCGACGGGCGTGCGGCGTACGTCGACACCTCCGCCCTCGGCGCCGAGGACGACGCCGCCCTGGCGAGCTGGTTGGCCGACCCAGATCGGCCCAAGGTGCTCCACGACGCGAAGGGCCCGGCGCTGGCGCTGGCCGCGCACGGCTGGACCCTCGCGGGCGTCGTCTCCGACACCGCTCTCGCTGCCTACCTGGTGCGTCCCGACCAACGCTCCTACGACCTGGCCGACCTGACGCTGCGCTACCTCAAGCGCGAGCTCAAGCAGGAGGAGGCCGCCGAGCAGGAGGCGCTCTTCGACGACGGCCAGGCCGTGCCGGCGACCGCGATGCTCCAGGCGCGCGCCGTCCTCGACCTCGCCGACGCCCTCGACGAGGCGATCGAGGAGCACGGCGGCACCCGGTTGCTCGCCGAGGTCGAGCTGCCCCTGGTGAGCCTGCTGACCCGCCTCGAGCAGGTCGGCATCGCCGTCGACGTCGAGCACCTCGAGCTGTTGTCCTCACAGTTCGACACCGAGGTGCGCGACGCCGCGCAGGCGGCGTACGCGACGATCGGCAAGGAAATCAACCTCGGCTCGCCCAAGCAGCTCCAGGTCGTGCTGTTCGACGAGCTCGGCATGCCGAAGACCAAGCGCACCAAGACCGGCTACACCACCGACGCCGACGCGCTCCAGGCGCTCTACGTGAAGACCGAGCACCCCTTCCTCGAGCACCTCCTGCGCCACCGCGACGTCATCCGGTTGCGCCAGACGATCGACGGGCTGCTCAAGACCGTGGCGGGCGACGGTCGCATCCACACGACCTTCAACCAGACGATCGCCGCCACGGGGCGGCTCTCGTCGACCGACCCCAACCTTCAGAACATCCCGGTCCGCACCGAGGAGGGGCGCCGCATCCGCGAGGGCTTCGTCGTCGGCCCCGGCCAGGAGTGCCTGATGACGGCCGACTACAGCCAGATCGAGATGCGCATCATGGCGCACCTCTCGGGTGACGAGCTGCTGATCGAGGCGTTCAAGTCCGGACAGGACTTCCACTCGATCACAGCCTCGCGTGTCTTCGAGGTCGATGCCGCCGACGTGACCGTCGAGATGCGCGCCAAGATCAAGGCGATGAACTATGGCCTCGCCTACGGTTTGTCGGCCTTCGGGCTCAGCGGTCAGCTCGGCATCGAGCCGAGCGAGGCCCGGGTGATGATGGACGAGTACTTCGAGACCTTCGGCGGCATCCGCGACTACCTGGCCGAGGTCGTCGACGAGGCGCGGCGCACCGGCTTCACCGAGACGATCCTGGGTCGGCGGCGCTACCTGCCCGACCTCACCAGCGACAACCGTCAGCGCCGCGAGATCGCGGAGCGGATGGCGCTCAACGCCCCCATCCAGGGCTCGGCGGCCGACCTCATCAAGGTCGCGATGCTCAACACCCAGGCTGCCATCGAGGAGGCCGGTCTGGCCTCGAAGATGCTGCTCCAGGTGCACGACGAGCTCGTCTTCGACGTCGCCCCGGGGGAGACCGAGGCCCTCGAGGCGCTCGTGCGGGCCCAGATGGGCGGTGCCGCCGACCTCCTCGTGCCGCTCGACGTCTCCGTCGGCACCGGCCGTACCTGGCACGAAGCCGCGCACTGACGGGGCGGGGTCAAGCGAGCAGCCGGTCGCGAGGCACGAGCGAGCGGCGTCGCGAGACGCGCCTGAGCCTGCGAAGGCGCACGAGCGCGACGAAACCAAGTGAGGTGCGCGCCGACGGTGGGGACGGTTGGCGTGTGGCTCACGGCGTCTCGATACGCCGGCCCGCTCCTTCGTCGCTGGGGCCGGCTACTCGACGACCGGGGTCGGGGTGGCCGGGGGAGCAGCGAAGACGACCACCGACAGCACGAGCCCGACGAGCAGCACCGCGTCCACGACGATCACGAGCAGCAGCAGCGCGCTGATCGAGGCGGTGAGCGGGGCGCCGACGATGATCGCGAGCAACGCCACCCAGAGCAGCCAGGTGGCTCGGCCGCCACGCTGGGCGATGAGGGCGTAGACGAGCAGCTGGATCATCGACAGCAGCGTGCCGAGGATCGCGAACAGCCACAGCCGGTCCTCGACGGCGGAGTACTGCGAGCCGCCGACGAAGAGCAGCGCGACGTGGGAGAGCGCGTACGCCAGCGCGACACCGACGACGCCGAGCCCGGCGACGGCCGCGAGGCTCAGGCGGAGCGCGCGACGGCGTTCCTGCGCGTCGGCCATGTTGGGGAAGGCCACCACGACGACGAACTGCGGCAGGAACAGCACGGCCTTGGTGAGGATCAGGCCTCCGGCGTAGAGGCCGGAGTCGGCGTTGTCGAGGACGTTGCGGGCCAGGATCACGTCGACGTTGGTGACGGCGAAGAAGGCCAGCAGCGCTTGCGAGTTGTGGCCGAGCTCGCGCACCAGGGCTCGGACGCCGTGGTCCTCGGCGGAGGGCGGCACCTCGTGGTGCACGCGGTCGCGCAGCGCGACCGCGCCGACGGCCACGGGGGCCAGGGCGCCGAGGAAGACGCCGAGGATGGCGGTGAACTCCTCGGGCTGCCAGAGGATCAGCGCCGTGCCGACGAGCAGGCGGGGGACGCCGGCTGCGGCGTAGAGCAGAGCCAGTGGTCTCCACCGGCGTTCGCCCTGGAGGGTGCCGGCCTGGCCACCCATGATGGTGAGGGGGACGGCGATGGCGCCGACGAGCAGGGCGGTGAGCAGGCTCTCCAGCCGCAGCAGGTAGTTGATCAGCGGGGCGGCGAGGAGCAACAGCGCGCCGAGCGCCAGCGCGGTGGACCAGGTGACCCGTCGGATCCCGCTCTCGATGACCGACACGTCTCCAGGAGTGGAGGAGATCCGGCGCGCGGCGGTGGCCTGGAGCGCGAGCTGGGCGACGCTCACCACCATCAGCAGGTTCATCACCGCCGCGAACGCGCCGTACTGCTGGGGGCCGAGGGCGGTGGCCGCGACGATGGTGAAGCCGTAGGTCGCGACGTTCATGACCCCGATCGCCACGGCGATCACGCCACCGTTGGTCACCGCTCGTCGGGAGGTCGCCTCAGACACCCGGGGAGTGTTCCACAGCGACACCCGCAGCCTGCACGGCACGCACGTACAGTGAGCGCGCCATGCTCGAGACCCGTTCGCCCCGCGCGACCAGCCACGACCGCGGGAACGACCGCGGGAACGACCGCGGGGACGCTGCGCGCGCGACGACCCTGACCGTCACTGCCTACCTCGTGCTCGGCGTCCTAATCCTCACCGAGAAGTTCGGCCAGACCACCTCCGACACCCGCCTGGACCTGACCAACGCCCCCACGCAGTTCCTCCGCGACACCTTCACCTTGTGGAGCTCGCGGGTCTCCCTGGGTGAGCTGCAGAACCAGGCCTACGGCTACCTCTGGCCCCAGGGCCCGTTCTTCTCCGGCCTCATCGAGGCCGGAGTGGCGCCGTGGGTCACCGAACGCCTGTGGTCGTTGCTGGTCCTCGTGGTCGCCTGCGAGGGGCTGCGGCGGGTCGCGCTCGCGCTGGGCCTCGACGTCTGGGCGGCGGCTCTCGCCGGGCTCGCCTACGGGCTCAGCCCCCGCATGGTGGCCGAGCTGGGGGTCCGCAGCGCGGAGATCCTGCCGGGCGCGGTGCTGCCCTGGGCCCTGCTACCGCTGGTCCTGGCGATCACGGGTCGGTTGCAGCCGTGGCGCGCGGCAGTGCTCTCCGCCGCGGCGTTCGCCTTCAGCGGCGGCGTCAACGGGACCGCGACGTTCGCACCGTCGGTGCTGCTGATCATCGTGATGGCCTGGGCCGTGCTGTCACACCGGCTCAGCTGGCGGATGGGGTTCGGCTGGGCGGGACTGATGGTGGCCGTCAACGCGTGGTGGGCGCTGGCCCTCGTGCAGTTCGGCGCCTACAGCCCACCGTTCTTCGACTACGTCGAGGACGCCCGCACGACGACTCTCACCGCGGGCTTCTCCAACGGTCTGCGCGGCACGAGCAACTGGGTCGACTACATCGTGGTCGGCGGACGCCCCTGGTGGCCCGCCGGGTACGACGTCTCGTACGACGTGTGGGTCGTCCTGGCGAGTGGCGTCGTGGCAGCGGTCGGCGTCCTCGGACTGATGCGCTGTCACGGCCCGTTCCGCACGCCGTTGCTGATCGCCGCCGCCGTGGGCATCACCAGCCTCTGCATCGCCCACACCGGCCTGCTCCCGAGTCCGCTGAGCCAGCCGCTCCAGGACCTGCTCGACGGACCCCTGGCGCCGCTGCGCAACGTGCCGAAGGCCGATCCGATCCTCCGGGTGCCGATCAGCCTGGGGGTGGCGGTCCTGCTCGGTCAGCTCATCGCGCTGCTGCGTGAGCGCAGGCCCGGTGGTCCCTCGCTCTCACACTGGCGTCGAGCCACGGCCGGCATCGTCGTCGGGGCCCTGGCGCTGGCGGTGGCGACGCTCGCTGCGCCGATCGCCGACACCAACCTGCGCACGCCCGGGTGGGAGGAGATCCCCGACTACTGGCAGGAGGCCTCGGCCTACCTCGACGAGACCCAGGGCTCGGGTGCCGCGTGGATCGTGCCCGGCTCGGCCTTCGGGATCCAGACCTGGGGCTGGACGATGGAGGAGCCGCTCCAGGTCCTCGGTACCTCCCCGTGGGTCACCCGGTCGCAGGTGCCGCTCGTGCCGGCGGCGACGATCCGGATGCTCAGCAGCCTCGAGCTCTACCTCACGACCGGTGCCGGGTCGCCGTACCTCGCCCAGATGCTGCGGCGCGTGGGGATCGACCGGATCGTCCTGCGCCACGACCTCGACCAGGAGGTGTCCCAGGCAACGCCGGCCAACCTGGTGCGGGTCGCACTGGGTCGATCGCCCGGGATCAAGCAGGTCGAGACCTTCGGCCAGCTGTCGTTCGGTCCCGCGATCGAGGTCTTCGCGCTCACCGACGAGCGCGGCGAAGGGGTCGAGGGAGTGGAGGGCTACCAGCTGCGCGACGTCGACGACAGCGTCACGGTGGCCTCGTCGGTCGAGGACGCCGTCACCGCCGTCGGTGCGGGCCTGGTCGGCGACGACCAGGCCATGCTCGTGCAGGGCGACGAGTCGTGGCAGGCGCCGGCCGATCTCCAGGGCGACGGCTTCCGGCGACGGGAGCGGGCCTTCGGTCGGGTGCACCAGGCGGTCACCAACGTGATGACAGCCGAGGACGCCTACCGCGGCGGGCGGGTCCTGCCCAACTACCCGGGCCCACCGGGCGCGGCTCCGGTGGTCGCGTCGTACGACGGGCTCCTCGCGGTGACGGCCTCCACGTCGGCCGGTTACGCCGACATCATCGGCGAGGTGCGTCCCGAGAACGCGCCGTGGGCTGCCTTCGACGGCGACAGCAGCACCTTCTGGAAGACCGCCCCCTTCGTCGACCCGAACGAGGAGTGGATCGACGTCGACCTAGGCAGGGAGCGGGTGCTCGACGAGGTCGTCCTCCAGCAAGCCACGGCACCGCTCGGCCTGCAGAGCGTGGAGACGTGGAGCCTCAGCCTCGGCGGCACGACGGTCACCGCCACGAGCGACCCCTTCAGCGGACGGGCCGTGGCCGACCTGGACGGCGCCACCGGGCGGCACCTGAGGATCGAGGTCGCCTCGACCCCCAATCGCTCCGACCCGGTCGGTCTGGCGGAGGTGAGCATCGACGGACTCACGGTCGACCGCACGCTGGAGGTGCCGCAGGTCGACCTGTCCGCGACACCCGACCTGCTCTTCACCGCCTTCCCCGAGCGGCGGGCGTGCATCAGCACCCTCCTCGGCCCCGACTGCGACCTGCAACGTCAGCGGGCCCCGGAGGAGTCCACCGGCATCGACCGCACCTTCACCGTCGCCGCCGACGGACGGTGGGACGTCTCAGGACTCGTCGTGGCGCGCTCGAACGAGGCGACGGCCGAGCTCGTGCGGCCCCAGGCCGGCCCTCAGGTCCGCGGCAGCTCGTCGTTCGGCCAGGACCCCCAGGTCTCCCCGCGAATGGCGTACGACGGCGACTCGACGACGTCGTGGATCGCCGACCCGCGCGACCGCGAGCCGACCCTCCGCATCGACCTGGGCCGCCAGCGCACCCTCCGCTCGCTCCGGGTCGAGGTGCCGGCCCAGATCGCCCGGGTGCCCACCCGCGCCGTCATCGAGGCCGGGACCGAGACGAGAGAAGTCGCGCTCGACGGCGAGGCCGCGTTCGAGCCGTTGCGCGCACGCAGGCTCAGCATCACCTTCAGCCGACCCGACGACGGCTTCTACGCCCTCGGCGCGAGTGAGGTCGAGCTCTCCGGGGCCCGACTGACCCGGCCTCTCGACGGCTCGTCCCCCACGGGATCGGTGTGCGGCTTCGGCCCCGACCTGATCGTCGACGGCACCACGGTGCCCACCCGCGTCACGGGCCAGATCGGCGCCGTCGTGGCAGCCGGACAGCTCGGCGTACAGCCCTGCGGGGGGCCTCGGCGCCTGGCCCTCGACGCAGGCGAGCACCGGATCGAGCTGCGCGCGACAGCTCAGTTCCAGCCGGTCGCGCTCACCCTCGACAGCGTCACCGAGCCACGACCGGTGGAGCGCTCGCGCACCCTCGAGGTGCTCGAGGAGGGCGAGACCGAGCGAGTCGTGCGCGTGGGGGCTGGGGAGGCCGCGATCCTGTCGCTGCCGCAGAGCTTCAACGCGGGCTGGATCGCGCGCCTCGACGGGGTCGTCCTGGAGCCGCTCCAGGTGGACGGCTGGTCGCAGGGCTGGGCGGTGCCGGCGACCGCTGCCGGCGACGTGGTCCTCACCTACGAGCCGCAGCGCACCTACCGCATCCTCCTGGTCGGCGGGCTGGTCGTGCTCGCGCTGATCCTCCTCGCCGGCCTGGTCACAGCGGTGACGACGCGCCTGGGCCCGGCCCGCGCGCACCTCATCGGTGCGGCGGCTTCGAGCCCACCCGCTGCAGCGAGCGGGGGACGTCACCGGCAGCGTCGTCGGCAGCTCGCCGGGCGCGCGGCCGTGGGGCTCGGGCTCGGTCTGGTGGCGTACGCCGTCGGCGGACCGGTGGTCGCGCTCGGGGCCGTGGTCGGGACCGCGCTGGCGTCACGACCGCGCTGGGCGCAGACCGCTGCCGCGACCATCCTGCTCGGAGCCGTGATCGCCCTGGTGCTCCAGGTGCAGCGGGAGAAGCAGTTCCCGCTCGACAGCATCGACCTGGCGACCGGGTTCGGGCTCGCGCTGGCCCTGGCTGCTGCTGCGTCCGCGAGCCGAGCAGGCGGCTCCCGTGGCACGTGATCGCCGCCTCGACCTCGCCTGGTCC